>JAXDCU010000179.1:0-15069 GCA_034677645.1 Verrucomicrobiia bacterium | reverse complement strand
CAGCGAGGTTTCGCAGGGCCGAGTCGATTTCGTCGGTTTTCACCTTGCGCCACGCGCGCGCGGTGGGTTCCTCGGAGTGTTCAGCTGTCGTTGTCAGAAAGCCTCGAAGCTCACTGGTCGTCAGAGGGCGGTCAGCGGTGAAAAGCAGTGCTTCAAGGATAGACTTCAGTTCTGTCATGGTGGGTTTGGCGGCACTGCTTCGGGACGGGCGCCACCAGCGGCCGCATGAGAATCGATTGGCGGTGAAGCGGCGGTTTCGGCCGGCGATTTCTCCGGTAAAGGTGGCGTTGGAACGGCTGCGTGGGCGGGTTGGGTTGGCGCGGAGCTTATTTCGATTTCACCGAATGGCTGGAGCTGGATTGCCTGAATGATGCCCAAGCGGATCAGCTCGAGCAAGGCAAGGAATGTCGCCACGACTTCAGCCCTGCTTGTAGTGTCGCCAAACAACTCGGCGAAGGTAAAGCTTCCGCGGCTGGCTATCATCTGCCGCACGAACTCGATCTTCTCGCTCACGGTCCAGCGGTCCTCGACGACATCCCGCGTGGTGTCGTTTTCCTTGATCCTTCTGAGCACAGCGTTGACCGCGGTGACCAAATCGAAGACTGAGGCCTCGACACGTGCCGGAAGGCGTTCGAGTTCCGGCCGGGGCGGGTTTCGGTGGTAGACCTGCTCCTGCTGGAATTCGAGTTGTTGCAGGCGCGCGGCGGCGTCTTTGAACTTCTTGTACTCGACGAGGCGGCGGATCAATTCCCAGCGCGGGTCGTCCTGATCCTCTTCCTCCTCCTGGCCAATCACCTGCTGGTCTCTGGGGAGGAGTTCCCTGCTCTTGATGTACATAAGCGTCGCGGCCATGACCAGGAACTCGCCCGCGATATCGAGGTCGAGTTCACGCATCAGATCGACGTACTCGAGGAATTGCGTCGCTAGCTTGGTCAGATTGACCTGGTAGATATCGACCTCCTCCTGTTTCACCAAGTAAAGGAGGAGGTCCAGCGGTCCTTCGAAGACCTCGAATTGAACTTTGTATTCAACCATGCGACTGTCGGGGCAAGCCCGACGGAACGCCGCACCTTATCCGGAGAACGGGGATTTGGCAACAGCGGCGGGACATTGTGTAGGGGTGTCATTGACAGCCGCCGCCGCCGCGTGGTTCCCTGCGAGGCGGCGATCGCAAGGCTAGATTGGTTTCGGGCCGGCGGTCGTTGGAGAGCTTGGCTGTGACTTACACGGAAGCGATTCAATTCCTGTACGATCTCCAGCTTCACGGGGTGAAACTGGGGCTGGACAACGCGCGTCGGCTCGCGGAATTGGCTGGAGACCCGCAGCGGCGACTTCGATTCATACACGTGGCCGGGACGAACGGGAAAGGTTCGACTTGCGCCATGATCGAGAGCGTCTATCGGTTTGCCGGACTGCGCGTGGGTCTTTTTACTTCGCCGCATCTAGTGCGGTTTTCCGAGCGCATTCAGGTCAACCGGCAGCCGATTGGGGACTGTGATGTCGTGCGGCTGGTGGAAGGGATGAAGGTGATGTTTGAGCAATTCCCCCGGGACCACTGCCCGACATTTTTCGAGGTCGTGACCGTGATGGCCCTGGAATACTTTGCCGAGCGGGAATGCGATTTGGTGGTATGGGAGACCGGCATGGGTGGCAGGCTGGACGCGACGAACATAGTTGTTCCACTGGCCAGCGTGATCACCAATGTACAGATGGACCACCAGCAGTTTCTTGGGAATACGATCGCGCGAATTGCGGCGGAGAAGGCGGGCATAATCAAGTCGGCCGTGCCGGTGATTACGGCGGCGGACGCTCCGGAAGCTATGTCGGTAATCCGGGCCGCGGCAGAACTGGCTGGCGCGCCGTTGACTGAAGTGGGTGTGTTGGATACCGCGCGCCCGCCTTTGGGGGCGCTGCGGTTGCCTCTGCTGGGAGAGCACCAACGCATGAATGCAGCGGTTGCCTTGGCGACAGTGCAAGCGCTTTCCAAGAACCTTCCCGTGTCTTGCGAGACGATGGTTGCTGGTCTGACGCGTGTTGAATGGGCTGGCCGGCTGCAGGCAGTGCGGTCGCGGTCTGGGCAGACGAACTTGCTGGATGGGGCGCACAACGCGCCGGCCATCCATGCTCTCGAACAGGCACTGCGGCAGTATTACCCGGGAGAGCGGCCGGCGGTTGTTCTTGGCATACTACGTGACAAAGACTGGCGCACGATGTGTGATTCTTTGCTGCCGCTGGCAAAGTCGGTTTGCCTGGTGCCGGTAGCCAGCGCTCGAACGGCGCAGCCGGAAGAACTGCGCGACTACTGGTCGACGCGCTGTCCGGCGATGCCGCTCGAGGTTCGTCATTCTCTGGTTGACGGGCTGCGGCTGACACAAGAGGAGCCGTTCAGGCTTGTGACCGGTTCGTTGTACCTTGTGGGTGAGGCTCTTGAACTGCTGGGCGAGATGCCAGGGACAGTGGGTGAACGCAGCCTCAACGAATGGGAACCGACGTCTCAGGCGCGCGGGTGAGCCTTCTGATAAACTTGCCTAAGACGCTCAGTGGTCAGGTGCGTGTATACCTGCGTCGTGGCCAAATGAGCATGGCCGAGCAGTTCTTGCACACTGCGCAGATCAGCTCCTGCATCGAGCATGTGCGTGGCGAAGCTGTGACGGAGTTTGTGGGGCGTCAGGTGCGGGTCGAGACCGGCGCAAGCGAGGTAGTGTTTAAGCCGAAGCTGGACCGCCCGGGTTGAGAGCGGAGCCAGGCCGTGTGTGTGAGCCAGGAAGGCGGGCATTTCACCGACGGGTGCCGCGTCGAGCGCGGCCCAGTAACGCCGAATTGCCTCTAGAGCGGGGGCGCCAATCGGGACGTTGCGCTCTTTGCGTCCTTTGCCACGAACGCGGACGTACTGTTCATCCCAGTCGATGTCATCCGCCCTCAGCCCGCACAGCTCACTTATCCGGGGTCCGCAGGAGTATAGGGTTTCGAGAATAGCCGCATCGCGCAACAAGCCCGTCAGATCGCCGGGTTTCTCAGCGTGTTGTTTGAGCGTTTCATATTCGCGCACGGGCGCCGCAAGCAGGGAGAGGACCTGATTGATTGTCAGGAACCGTGGCAGGCGTTTAGGAGGTTTTGGAAGCGCCAGTTTCCCGATCGGCGACGACACGACAACGCCCCGGCGGACGAGGAACCTGTAGAAAGAGCGAAGGGCACTGAACCGGAGGTGGATCGCGGGGCGGCTGAGATTGCCACGGCCCAGATGTCGAAGGTAGGCGCGGAAATCGTCGCGCTGCAGTGTGGGCCAGTTCGGGGCTTGCAGGTTTGTCTGTCTATGCCAGGCGGTGAAGTTGGCCAGGGCCTGGCGATAATTGCGGCGCGTGTAGGCCGAGGCGCCGCGATCGGTGGCGAGGTGGTCCAGGAAAGCGCGCGTGAGGTCATCCTGCTCTTGTGCAAGAGCGCCTTGTCGCGCGCGAGGCGCGCCGCACTGATGTTCCGGGTCGGTTTGTAGCAGTGCCGGCATCGGTTCCGACGGATTCGGGGGCCAGTGTCGGCCAGAATCCAAGCATTGACAACTGCTTTGGCGCGGTTCTGGCGAGTTTGTCGTTGCCAGTTGTGCCCCCTGAGTCCAATCCTAACGTCGTGTTCGGAGCGAACGACATTTTCGACTTGGGCCAGACTGAGCATGCGGCATTGTTCGACGGGTGCGAATGCGCATGGGACGCGCTGAAACGTCTGGAGGAGTACGTGGGATCAGCACTTCTGCCGGGCCTGCGCAATCGCTGTGAGGGTGTGGCCTGGATTGGCGATCGGGTGTTTGTGGGGGAGGGCACCGTGGTCGAGGACGGAGCCATGATCAGGGGCCCCGCGATCATCGGGCGCGATTGCCAAATACGCCACAACGCGTACATTCGCGAGAACGTCATTGTGGGCAACGGGTGCGTGGTGGGCAATTCGTGCGAGCTCAAGCACTCGGTCCTTTTCAACAACGTGCAGGTGCCGCACTTCAATTACGTAGGCGACTCTATCCTGGGTTACCGCGCTCATCTTGGGGCTGGGGCAAAGGTGTCAAATGTGAAGCTGGTGCCGGGCAACGTGAGTGTCGTATGGGAGGGGCGGCGCATCGACACTGGCCTGCTCAAGTTTGGCGCGTTGATCGGTGACCAAGCGGAGGTCGGCTGCAACGCCGTGCTCAATCCCGGCAGCATCCTGGGGCGAGGATCATTGATTTATCCGAACGTCTGCTGGCGCGGTGTGTTGCCGCCCGGCCGCATTGCGAAGAACACCGCCACAGTCGCAGTCATCCCGCGGGAGGTAGCGGGCAGGGATAGATTGGACGCGTGATTAGCGCTACGGAAGTTGAGCAAGCGCCCGGCGCCGACACCTTGGTGGCGCGGGTGGATGCGATTTTCTCTCCGACCGGCCTTCTTTCCAGGGCAAAGAACTTCGAGTACCGCCCCCAGCAGCGGCAGATGGCTGTTGCGATTGCGCGCGCCTTCGCGAACAAGGGATCGCTGGTCGTTGAAGCTGGAACTGGCGTTGGAAAGAGCATCGCCTACCTGATCCCGGCCATTCTCCATGCGGTGGCGAACCGCGGAAAGGCCATTGTCTCCACGCACACGATCAATTTGCAGGAACAGCTCGTCGACAAAGACCTCCCGATGCTCGAGCGCATTCTTCCAGTCCGGTTCAGTCACGCGATGCTAAAGGGCCGGCAGAACTACCTTTGCACTCGCCGCCTTCACAAAGCAATGCAGCAGGCTGGCGATCTGTTCACCTCAAGCGAGGCGGAAGAACTGCGCCGCATCCATGAATGGTCAATAACGACCGAGGACGGCAGCCTGTCTGACTTTGACACGGAGCCGGACCCGAAGGTTTGGGCGCAAGTCTGCTCCGAGCGCGGTTTGTGCTCACCCAAGAAATGCGGGCAACAATCCGAGTTCGTCAAGGCGGGGGGGAATCCCTGTTTCTTCCAGTGTGTGCGTGGCCGGTTTCTTTCGGCGGACGTGCTGGTGCTGAATCACACGCTGTTTTTCACGCTACTGGGTGGTGTTGAGGAGGAGCCGGCGGATAGCGGGGTTTTGTTCAAGAACGACTTTGTCGTTTTTGATGAAGCTCACAACGTCGAATCGGTCGCGGCGCGACTCATTGGGCTGAGCGTGTCGAATTCACAAATCCGCTTCAACCTCCAGCGACTATGGAACGAAAAGAGCGGAAAAGGTCTGCTGGCGACGCTCCGCAAAGGGAAAGCCGTCACCCTTGTTGCCGAAGCTTATGACAGGAGCCAGCGTTTTTTTGAGTCAGTCGAAGATGCGTGTGACCGGCTGGATGGGCAACGGCGCCAGTCGCTCCGTGGTGGCACAGGCGAATCGACGTCCGGCGGCGGTCGGCGTTGGACCGAGCTGCGGATTCGCAAGCCGGACCTTGTCCCGGACGACGTCACGCTCGTCTTGGAGCGCGTGCGCGAGGCAGTGAGTGATTTGGTGAAGATGTCCGAAGACGCCGACACGGGCAGTGAGTTGCTCGAGTGCCACCGCCGGTTAGGCGAACTGCGCGAGGCCGTTGCGGTCTTCCTCAACCAAGGGCAGGACGACCATGTCTATTGGGTCGAACGCGGTGGCAAGGGGCGGAAGCTGCTGAGTCTGAACGCCGCGCCGGTCGACGTTGCGGACTATCTACGGCGGCGTCTCTTTGGCGCGGGCACGTCCGTGGTAATGACCAGCGCCACGCTCGGGATGGACGCAAAGCGCCTAGGCGAGACAGTCAAGGTCGAGCTGGGCCGCAAAGACGGCTTGAACTACTTCGCCAGCCGGGTGGGAGCTGTCGAAGCCGACATGCTCCAAGTCGGGTCTCCATTCGACTACGAACGCCAAATGAAGGTGTATGTAGTCGGCAAAATGCCCGACCCACGCGAGCCTGCTTACCGCGAAGCGCTGAGCAAGTGGATTCGGCATTTCATTCGTCAGACAAATGGCAAGGCCTTTGTCCTTTTCACAAACGCGCGTCTGATGCAGGAACTTGGGGAGGAACTCGCCCCGTTTTTTGACGAGCTGGGCATCGACTGCTTCGTTCAGGGCACTGGCACGCCGCGCTCGCTCATGCTCGAGAAATTCAGGGAGGACATCGATTCGGTGTTGTTCGGAACCGACAGCTTCTGGCAGGGAGTGGACGTGCCGGGCCAGGCGCTCAGCAACGTCATCATAACCCGACTGCCTTTTGCCGTGCCGGATCATCCCCTCGTCGAAGCTCGCATTGAGCGTATCGAAAGCATGGGCGGCAACGCATTCGCGGATTTCTCTTTACCCGAGGCCATCCTCAAGTTCCGGCAAGGTGTCGGCCGCCTAATCCGGACCAAGACCGACACGGGCATCATTGTGGTGTTGGACAACCGTGTCCTGGCCAAGCGCTATGGCCGGTCATTTCTGGATGCTCTACCCCAGTGCCCGGTTGAAATCGTCTGACTTGGGTATGCTCATCGATGCTTCTTTGTGTTCTTTTGGTGTCTTCGTGGTGAAATCAGTCAACTGCCGGCGCCTTACGCGCTGATTAAGGAGGCCAGGTCGCGGTTGACGCACGGGCTGCTTGCCACTACGTTGGCGATCGCAAGTCGCACACAATCGACATGCAAAGTTGTCCGGTCCATATGAAGAGAATCCTCTGCTTTTGGGGTTGCGTCTCAGCCCTCTGGCTTGAAACCCCGACAACCATGGCCGCCGATCTGGGCGCTCCGGCGGCGCCGCTCCAGATCGCTGAATGGATCAAAGGCGGCCCCGTGAACCTCGCTGACGGAAGGGGCAAGACGGTGTACGTGATCGAGTTCTGGGCCACGTGGTGTCCGCCGTGCAGAACGAGCATTCCGCACCTGACCGCCCTTCAAAAGCAGTTCAAGGACAAGAACGTTGTGTTCATCGGCGTGAGCGACGAGAAGCCGGCCGTCATCAGGCCGTTCGTCCAGAAGATGGGTGACCAGATGGACTATGTCGTTGCGGCGGACAAGGAGCGCAAGACTTTCGCGGACTACATGAGCGCCTTCGGCATCAATGGAATTCCCCATGCCTTCCTCGTTGACAAGGAGGGACGGGTTGTCTGGCAAGGACACCCAATGGCCGAACTCGAACAGAGCATTCAGTCCCTCCTTGACGGCAAGTTCGACCTCAACGTCGCGCGCAAGCGGGCGGAAGCCATGAAGCTCTTGGAGAAGTTCTATGAGATAGCCGGCGATGAGAAGCAGAAAGAGGAAGCGGACCGCCTTGCCTCGCGCATCGAAGCGCTCGACAAGGAACTCGGCGGCATCGCTCCGGGCCAGAAGTTCAACGCCGACGAAGTCCGCAAAATGATCAAGCTCGACGGCATACTTAGCGCATACCGCGGAGAAGTTTTTGCCGGCAAATCCAGCGAAGAGACCGACAAGCTGCTGGCCCCCGCAAAGGACTTGACACTGGAGGGCTTTGATCTTGATGACTTCAAGAACAGCGTGCGCATCCAATACGCCTTCAAGCAGTACACCGCCGAAGCCTCCGGCGCCGGCGACGAGGCAAAGCTGGCTGAGCTGGCCAAACAGCTCGACCCCGCGGGATGCAAGCAGGCCGTTCTGCTGAACGAGTTGGCGTGGGCGCTGCTGACCGACACGCGCATCAAGAAGCGGGACCTTCCGTTGGCGACGAAGCTCGCCAAGGCTGCTTACGACGCCTCCGAAGGCAAGGAACCCAGCATTATCGACACTTACGCCCGGGCGTTGGCCGATAGCGGCAGGCTCGACGAGGCGATCGTGCAGCAGAAGAAGGCAATCGAACTCGCTTCTGACAAAGAGGCCAAAGCCGAGCTAGAGGCCACGCTCAAGAAATACGAGCAGAAATCAGCGGGCAAATAGGCGGTTTCTTGGCTTTCTCGGGCACGTGGTGTGCCCCAAAACGCACGCTTGTCGACCGTCAACAACGAGGCTATTCTGAGAACGTATTGTGGATTTGGCCAAGCGCAACGGGTTGTTTATGCATGTGAAGAATCGTTATGTCGTGGAAAGCGAGTCCCTCGCCATTACGCGTCGTTTGACTCGTGGGTTTACATTGATCGAGCTACTGGTTGTCATTGCGATCATCGCCATCCTTGCCGGGATGCTACTGCCGGCGCTGAGCCGCGCGAAGTCCAAAGGGCAGGGCATCATGTGCATGAACAACGGGCGGCAGTTGATGACCGCGTGGCGAATGTACATCGACGACAACCGGGAGAAACTGCCTTGCGCCTTCGTGGAGGACAACCCGTCCAATCCGCACTACGCCTACGCCTGGATGCATGGCATTCTTGACTGGAACAACGGCAACACCGCCAACTGGGACGTGGAAAACACAATCATGAAGGGCGCCATCTGGCCATATACAGGCAACTCTTCGGCGATCTACCGGTGTCCGGCCGACAAGCACACTGTCAGACCGACTTCAGGTCCGTACCGGAACCAATCGATACAGCGCGCCAGGAGTATGTCGATGAACTCATGGTGCGGAATGAATGACTGGGACTATACGTGGTTCGGTGGCGCGGACTTCCGCAAGTATGTTTACTTCAGCGATCTGGTGGACCCCGGCCCCGCCATGACATGGGTTCTGGTTGACGAACACCCTGACAGCATCAACGACGGCTTTTTCTGCGTCGACATGAATGGCTACCCGAACCCGAGCGCCGCGAAGCTGCCGGATGTCCCCGCCAGCTATCACAATGGCGCCTGCGGTTTCGCCTTCGCGGACGGACACTCTGAAATCCATAGGTGGAAAGACACGCGCACGATGCCAAAGGTCAAGAAGTCTGACATCCCGAGCGTGAACCACGGCAGTCCACCGAACCAGGACGTTCTTTGGATTTACGAGCGCACGACTCGAAAACTCAGGTAACCGCATTCCCAGACTTTGTCGCGGCCGCAACCCCGCTTAACTTCCAACCAGCAGCGAGCGGTCGAGGCGCAAGGCAATGTGCTTGTCCTCGCCGGCGCCGGAACTGGCAAGACTCACACACTCATCGAGTGCTGCCTGAGCCGTCTGCTGGCTCCGGTCAACCCGGTCTCCCTGGATGAGGTCTTGCTCGTCACATTCACCGAGGCCGCGGCCGGCGAAATGCGCCGGCGCATTCAGCAGAGGCTCGAAGAGGCTCTCCGCCAAAAACCAGGGGACATTCGTCTGCTTGAGCAACTCGCGTTGGCTGACAACGCGCGAATCTCCACTCTCCACAGCTTCTGCCTCGATCTGGTGCGTGATCATTTCCATGAACTCGGCCTCGACCCGCAAGTCTCCGTCCTCGCCGAAGCTCCAGCGCTGTTGCTGGCCCGACAGACTTTGGACGGCGTCCTCGAACACCATTACGCTGGACAGGAGCCAGAGAATGTGGAGGTGCAACAGTTGGCTCTTGACTACGGCGGTTATCGCGACACCGCCGTTCGCGACCTGGTCTTGCGCATCCACAACTACGCGCAGACCCTGCCAGCGCCGGAAACCTGGTATGCCACTCAGCAAGCGCTGCTCGAACACGACGACCCAACACACTGGCGCGAATGGTTGAACTGGTGTCTGGCGGAATGGCGGCGCGAATGGCTTGAACGTCTCAGCCTCCTCACCGCGGACAACCCCAACGCCGCCCAATGCGACGCCGCCTTGCGCGCGGCGCCCGATTCTCCAGACCCATCCCAGGCCACGGTCATGCTCAAACAAATCATGGCGGCGAATGATGCATGGCCATCGCGGCGGAAAACGGTTTTACGCAAACCACTCGAGGACCTTTTCAAGGAAGCTCAATTCCTGGTGTCGCTCACGGAAAACGCCGGCGGAGTTGACCCGATCATTGCGGACTGGCGCTGCGCGCGGGCGCCTGTCCGCTCTCTTCTGTTACTGGCAGGCGGATTCGGAACGGCTTTCGCCGACGCCAAGCGCCAGCTTGCCGCCGTAGACTTTCACGATCTGGAACAGTTCGCCTTGCGGCTGCTATGGGATTTCGACCGAAACGAGCCAACCGCCGTGGCCCAATTCTGGCGAGCTCGGCTTCGATTCGTGTTCGTTGACGAATACCAGGACATCAACGCGGTACAAGATAGGATCGTGCGCGCCCTGGGCCGAGAAGGACCGGAGGCGAATCGGTGTCTGGTCGGCGACCTCAAGCAGAGCATCTACCGCTTTAGATTGGCCGACCCGCGGATTTGCAGGGCTTACGCCGAGAGCTGGCGCGCGGAACCGACGGCCGGCCGCGTCATCCCATTGAATGACAACTTCCGTAGTCAGGCGCCTCTGATTGAATTCACAAACAGCGTTTGCGGAGCGCTCATGCGCCCTGAGCTCGGCGGAGTCCGCTACGACGAAGAAGCGCGGCTCAGATTTCATCATCCGGCTGCCGGCGCTTGCTCCGAGTCCGGGACGACCACGACCCCGCGCGTCGAGCTGCTTTTGCGTCTCAAGGGTCCCTCAGAACACGCGACTGAGCCAACCAGCCGCGAATCAGCCGCAAGTCATGCCGAGCCGAGTCGCGCCGAGCTGGAAGCTTTCATGGTCGCTCGACGGTTGCGCGAGCTTCGGCGCGAAGGTTGCCCTGTCTGGGACGGCAAGTGCCGGTCGTTCCGACCGGCTGAGTGGCGCGACATGGTGATCCTGCTCCGCGCGCCGAGCGACAAAGCCGAAGCTTTCGCGAAGGTGTTCGACAGGCTTGGCATCCCTTTGGCGACTGAGCGCGGCGGCTTGTATGAGGCGATCGAGGTGAGCGATCTGCTCAACATCTTGCGGCTGCTGGACAATCCTATTCAGGACATACCGCTCTTGGCGGTACTTCGCTCACCATTGGTAGGGATGACTCTCGACGAGCTCGCTCTCATCCGCGGCGAGCAGCGGAGTGGCGATTTCTGGGCTGCTCTCAAGAGGTTCCACTCCGTGCGCGGAGCGCGGACCGACTCCGGCACGGAGAAGTCACCCAACGAAACATCCCTTGTCGCGACGACCCTGCGTTCCGCGTGGGGTCGGGCCGATCGTTTCCTGCGTTCCTACGCCCGGTGGCGGCGTCAGGCAAGGCGCGGCTCACTATCGCATTGTCTGGAGTCGGTTCTCGAAGAAACGCACTACGAAGACTGGCTTGAGGCTCATCACCGTGGCGGCCAGCCGGCGGCGAATGTCCGGCGTTTGTTGTCTCTGGCTAGCGAGTTCGATCAGGCCCAAGGACAGGGGCTGTTCCGGTTCTTGCGGATGGTTGAAGCCCAGTTGGGACTTGAGTCGGACCCCGAACCAGCGGTGGTTGCGGGCGAGAACGCGGTTCGCCTGATGAGCGTGCACAAGAGCAAGGGGCTTGAGTTCCCAGTGGTTGTCATCGCCGACCTTGGCAAGGCATTCAACCTCCGCGACCTCCATGCCAACATCGTGCTCGATGAGGATTACGGCGTTTGTCCTCGTATCCGAGCGGCAGGATCGCGCTCTTTCTTCCCAAGCCTGCCATACTGGCTGGCTGTCCGCCACCAAACGCGAGAGATTCTCGGCGAAGAACTACGGCTGCTCTACGTCGCTCTGACACGCGCGTGCGACCGTCTTATTCTCTGTGGCACTGCTTCGCGACGTTCGGCCAAGGAACGATGGACCCGCCAGCCCACCCCAATGCCCTCCGGAGACTTTCACAAAGCCCGATGTTGGCTCGACTGGATTGGCCCACTCCTTCCGGAGCTGACTGACGACCAGCACTGGCTGGACCGCAAGACTGGAACGGGCGGCCTGCTCCAGTGGCACATTTTCGGCGGTGATGACATAGGATGCGATTCTCTAATGGAGCCGCAAACCGCGGTTGGCGCCAACTATCAGCCCCAAGCAAGCCCACTGGTGGCTGGTGCAAACGAGGTTACTCCAGAACAGGTCGCAAAGCTCAGTGCCAGAATCGAGCAGCTCGCGGACTGGGAGTACCCGCACAAGCCAGCCACGGTTGAGCCGGCCAAGACCTCCATTAGCATCTTGCGCCGCCGCGTCGTCGAGGAAATCGAGACGGAAGCGGCGCATCTGTTTCGCTTCAACGCCGAAGGCACCCTGCGCCGCGTTACTGACGGCCACACGTCATTGTCCGCGGCTGACCGTGGCACCGCCCATCACAGGTTCCTTCAGTTCGCCCAGCTCCATAACCTTGCCGATGTCGAAGGGGCGCGCGCTGAAGCCGACCGACTGCGTTCGAGCGGGCTGCTTACGGGAGCCGAGGTTGAGGCTTTGGACCTGAACGCGGTGGCGCGATTCTGGCGCTCGCCACTGGGCGCGCGGATTCTGGCTAATGCGGAAGAGGTGCGCCGCGAACTGGAATTCACGGCGCGGTTTTCTCCGAGCGACCTGCGAAACGTGGGCGTTCCCATCGCACCCGCGTTGGCTAACGACGAATACATTTTGGCGCAGGGCGTCGTCGATCTAGCCGTGCTATGCCGGGAGGCAATCTGGATAGTGGATTTCAAGACCGACCGGGTGGACGCCATGACTGTGGGTGATCGAGTGGCCGGATACCGCCCTCAACTTGCGTTGTACGCGCTTGCGCTCGAACGCATCCACCGTCGACCAGCGACGGAGCTGTGGCTACATTTCCTCGCTCTAGATCGAAGCGTGCGTTTGGAGAAACGCTGGTGATCCGCTGGCGCGTCGAACGACCTCTTTCACTTTCAAGCGAGGCATTGCGGCGATTCCCAGCTTGCCGTTCAGGGCCAAAGCGTGTAGACGAGTTCCAACGGCGGAGGGCAAGCCCCTCCACTTGATATGCTTGCGGCACGGAAGTAGCATTGAAAGCCATGAAGATGAAGACTCGATCCTCGAACAAGATAATCCGGTTCCTATTGTGCGTTGGCGTGGTGGCAATTCCTTTCGGTATTCAAGCCGCCACAAAACAGGTCTTGGTGGTTTCCGTGACCAAGGGCTTTCGGCACGATGTGATTCCGACCGTGGACAAGGTCGTGACCGAGCTTGGCCAGAAGTCCGGACAGTTCGCCGTCGACTACGTGCGCACCGAGCAGGAGATGGCGGAGAAGATGACACCAGCCGCGCTTGCCAAGTACGACACCGTCGTGTTCAACAACACCACCGGCGATCTTCCGTTGCCCGACCGGGACGGTTTCCTGGAGTGGATCAAGTCGGGCAAAGGCTTTGTCGGGTTCCACGCCGCGACGGACACTTTCGCGGGTTGGCCCGCCTACATTGAAATGATTGGCGGCCTGTTCCGGACGCATCACGAGCAGGTCGAAGTCGAAGTGTTGGTGGAAGACGCGTCCCACCCTTCCACGCGCCACCTTCCGAGTTCGTTCCGGGCGAAGGACGAAATCTATCTCATGAAGAACTTCGATCGCTCGAAGGTCCATGGCCTCCTCACGCTCGACAAACACCCCAACTACGGTATGCCTGGCGATTATCCTATTGCCTGGTGCAAGGAATACGGAAAGGGCCGCGTTATCTATACATCGCTCGGACACCGCACGGACGTGGCTGAGCGGCCTGACATTAAACAGCATTACCTCGGCGCTCTGCTCTGGGCCATCGGGATCGAGCCCGGTGACGCCAAACCGCAAAGCAAACGAGTCAAACTTAGCGACGCCGAGCTCGGACAGGGTTTCCGGCCTCTGTTTAACGGAGTGGACCTGACCGGGTGGCATTACCGGAACCCGGCCGGCACCAAGAGTTGGAGCGCTCAAAACGGAATGCTCGTCAACGAAGTGCCCAAAGACGGCCACGGCACCGATCTTGTCACTGACGAGAAGTTCATGAACTTCAACGTCCGCGCCGAGTACATGGTCCCCAAGAGCAGCAACAGCGGGTTTTACCTGCGTGGCAGGCACGAAATCCAGATTCTCGACGACGGCGACGCGACCCAGCCCTCAACCACGAGCAACGGCTCCATCTACAACTTCGCCGCTCCGGCCAAGATGGCGTCGCGCAAGGCTGGCCAGTGGCAAACCTTGGACGCCACTATGGTCGGCAACAAGGTCACCGTCATTCTTAATGGCGAGAAGATCATCGACAACCTGACCGTCGACAGAGCCACTGGCGGCGAGCTGGACAACCGCCTCAACGAACCCGGCAGCATCTTCATCCAGGGCGACCACGGAAACGTGGCGTTCCGCAACATTCGGATTAAGACCCTGCCCTGAATCGAGACCGGTCTCAATCCGCATCCTCTGGCCTTCGCGGCCGCGGCGCTGGCCATGGACTAACTGCCAGGGGTAACAGCACCGTGTCGCTTTCCTTATGAAGACCGCCGATCATGGCCCCCACGAGCCAAGCGGCGCCGATGTCACCAGACGCGGTTTCCTCAGGGACGGTTCATTTGCGGCGCTGATGATAGCGTGTGGTGGAATCCCGATCACGGCCGCCGACACGCCAACCAATGCGACCACCACGGCGGCAAACCCCGACGGCACTACCAACTACAAAGGCGAGATTGTCCCGATCGGCGTCGGTTTGATCGGCTGTGGGCCGTGGGGCCGCGAGTTGCTGAAGACACTGTCGCTCCTGCCTGGCGCCAAACTGGTGGCTGCTTGCGACACTTATCCTGCCGCCCTCAAGCGAGCGGGCACATTGGCGCCCGGCATCGAGCTGCAAGAGGATTATCGGCGGCTCCTGGCCGACCCGCGCGTTGAGGCGATTGTCGTCGCCACACCGTCGCACTTGCACGATCAGGTTGCCCTTGATGCTTTGCGGGCCGGCAAGCATGTCTATTGCGAGGCGCCCCTCGCCTCGACAATCGAAGACGCTCGTGCGATTGCTGTGGCAGCGCGCGCCAAGCCGACGCTGAATTTCCAGGCCGGCCTCCAGAACCGCTCAGACCGCCAGATTCTGAACCTGGCCTCATTCGTCAGGACCGGCGTTCTCGGCCGGCCTCTGAAAGTCCGCCAACAGTGCCACAAAAAACAGAGCTGGCGGATGCCCGCTCCAACACCTGAACGACAGAAGGAAGTCAACTGGCGGCTTGAGCGCGCCATATCGCCGGGTTTGTTGGGCGAACTCGGCGTGCACCAAGTGGACTTGACGAATTGGTTTCTCATGCTCCAGCCGGTCGCGGTGACCGGCCTGGGCTCAGTGCGCCAATGGCGCGATGGACGGGACGTGCCCGACAATGTCGTTGCCT
>JAXDCU010000178.1:0-8996 GCA_034677645.1 Verrucomicrobiia bacterium | reverse complement strand
TTGGACCCGGGACCGTCGATGCTGTAGAAGTATTCCCCGAACTGGTTCGCCGAAGCCGTGAAGTGCCTCTGCAGCGGGTTGGGGATGTGGACGACAATCCTGTCGTCCCTGCGCGGCATCCGCAGGTATCGCCAGAGCTGCTCCATTTCCTCGGCCATACGAGCGGGGCGGTACCGGCCGATCTCAGCGGCATACTCGGGCTGCAGTTCCTCCCAGAGTCGTCCGATCTCCGCGGTGGTCCAGAAGTCATTGAGGACCTCCGGGAGGTCTCTCAGGTCCCACGCGGTGTCCTTGTAGGTCAGTTCCCGATGGGGTCGCGTTCGCCGAAACGGATAGTCCGCTCCGAAGCTCAGGGCGAAGTTCGCATACTGCCAGGAACCCCGCCTGTGGGCATCGTAGTACCGACGCCACCCCCGGAGCTGGTCCGGGTGAGTGGCGAGCCGACGCGCGAGGGTTTCCCGAACCTTGATGCGGAGGGGGCTCATCCGGGCGTTCGGCGCTTCCTCATCATAGCCAGTGGCGTTGAGGAACGCCATGACAGCGAAAACCCGACGGTCCGCGAGCGCCCAGTAACCCACCGCGGGGCCAGTCCCCTTGAGAATCTCGTCAGGGTGTTCAAAGGTCACGGGCTCCACTGCCACCCTCGGAGCGACGAGCACGCAACCGACGAAGAGTGAGGCGCCGAGGGTCAAAACGGCAAGCACTCGGCGTGTTCGCGTTGGACTCTTATGACGCACGACAGGAGCTAGTGTATCGAAAGACCGCCTCTGGGTGAAGCTGACAGAAACGCGGATTCCAGTCCGGTGGCGAGAACAACCTGAGATGCCGCCGACCGGCAGGAAGGAGACAGTTCAGTTCGGCGCTTACCGCGTGCCGGATTTCCTGGCCTCGCCGTACCGTCAGCTCGCTATCCACCTCCACTTGAGTATCCACAAGCACACCCAGACCACACCAAGATTGGAGGTCGAGGATTCCAGGCACTGGGGCGGGGAGGTCCGGTTCCGCTGGCTTTGGCCGAGGTCGCGTAGTAGAACCGCTGCCATGCAAAGCCGAGCCCTCTGCAGATCGGCGCTCCTTCTCCTGACGGCGTGGGCAGCCGGACTGGCGGCTGGCGCCGACCTCCGATTCCGTCACCACTTTGTCGACCGCGCCTTGCCGGTCAGCGGCACACTGGTCGGTGACTATGGGCTGACCGCGCTGGTTGATCTGGACCGGGATGGCGACCTGGACTTCGTCTTGGGTGGGCGTCCTTCGAAACCGTCGCGGCTGTATTGGTATGAGTTTCAGGCGGCCGATCGATGGGTGCGGCACGAGGTGGGCACCGACTACCTCTCCGATGTCGGCCTGGCGGCGCTGGACGTGGACCGCGATGGCTGGCCGGACTTGGTCTGCAGCGGGGTGTGGTATCGCAATCCTGGCCAGGCCGGGCAGACCTTTGAACGGATCGAGTTCGACGAGAACGCCGCCGGGGCGCACGACGTCCTCATCGCGGACATCGATGGTGATCGCAAGCCTGATGTTGTCCTGATGGGCGACGAACGCACCAAACTCAACTCGCATTGCTGGTTCGCCATTCCTGCCAACCCTCGGCAGCCGTGGGTGCCGCATCGGATCGGCCCGCCGGTTCACGGGGCGATTACCCCGCAAGGGGCAGCGGACCTTGATGGCGACGGGGACCTTGACGTTCTTCGCGCGGACACTTGGTACGAGAACCAGGACGGTCAAGGGCAGGAGTGGATTCCCCATCGGAATCTTCCGATGGGCCGAAAAGGCCCTTTTGGCGTCTGCGTACGCACGGCGGTCGCGGACCTCGATGGCGACGGCAAGATGGAGGTCATCATCGCCGACGCCGACATCGTGGATTCCAGGGTTGCCGTGTTGAAGAACGGGGATGGCAAAGGTGGCCGCTGGGCCAAAACCGAGCTGCCTCAGAGTTTCACCTACGGTTCGCTGCACTCGCTGGCGGTGGCGGATCTCAATGGGGACGGGAGGCCCGAGATCATCGTCAATGAACAGGAGGAGTTGCTGCCGCCGGGGCGCGAGAATCCGCGTTGGATCGTTTGGGAGAATCTCGGTGGCGGCCAGTTTGCTGAACGCATTGTCCTCGACACCAAATTGGGCGGGCACGAACTGCAGGTCGGTGACGTGGATGGCGATGGTGATGTGGACATCGTCTCCAAGCCCTGGGGACCGCGTCCCTGGAATGGTGCCGGCGGCACGCTGCACGTCGACTTCCTTGAAAACCTCTCCCCGCACCCAAAGGCGACCTCGGCAGGAACAGCGGGGTCACCGTCCCCGGATCAGGCCGCGATCACGCTGGGCGGGCGCTCCGTAACCGTCAAGCGGGTCGAGGCGCTGCCGTATGTCGAAAGCGAGTACACGCGGCGGTTCAAGTTCGACTCCGCCGACAACCCCAAACTCCGCGAATTGCGCCAGCGCTACCAACTCGACGCGGTTGTAGCTGCCGGTCGTGATGAGTTCGATCGTCAGGTGTATCTGCTCGATTGGGTGCATCATCGTTTCAAGAAATTCGGTCGCCCGTCGGTTGACGCGAAAGGAGCGTTGGAGATTCTCCAGGCCATTGACCAAGGGCACGCGTTCTTTTGCAGTCAATACGCACATGTCTTCGTATCGGCTGCCGCCAGCCTGGGCTGGATTGACCGGGAACTGGCCTTGCGCCGTCACCGCGACCTGCCCGGCGGAGGATCGAGCGAGCACTCGACCACCGAGATTTGGTCCAACCAGTACCGGAAGTGGGTCATGATGGACCCCACGGCCAAGATGTACGTGGAGAAGGGGGGCATTCCGCTCAATGCCTACGAAATCCGGCAGGAATGGTTCCATCGCGGAGGTCGCGACCTCGTGTTCGTGGTGGGAAAGGAGCGGCAGCGGTACCGCAAGGCCGACCTGCCGATCTGGCTGGGGCGCTTCGAAGGTTTCGGGGATTTGACGGTTCCTGTGGATGAACTGGATAAGTACGGGTTCATCGGCTACATCCCGAACACGGACCTGATGGACGCGAGCCTGGACTACGGGCAGATGTTCATCGTGAAAGACCAACTCTGCGAGGGCACCCGCTGGCATAGCCGCACGGTGCCGCTCAATCCTGCCAGCGATCCTTACTTTCCGATCGGTCAGGTCGCGCTGAGCTTGGACGCCCACGAGGACAGCATTCGTGTCGCGTTCCGGACCATGACGCCCAACTTCAAGGCTTATCAGACGCGACTGGATGGTGGCCCCTGGAGTGCGACCGGTGAGAGCCTGATGTGGAGCCCGCACCCGGGGCTGAACCGACTGGAAGCCAGAACGCTGAACAAGTCTGGAGTGGC
Source organism: Verrucomicrobiia bacterium (assembly GCA_034677645.1). Lineage (GTDB taxonomy): Bacteria > Verrucomicrobiota > Verrucomicrobiia > Limisphaerales > J093 > JAAYVR01. The sequence continues at coordinate 5,667 of JAXDCU010000178.1, read as the reverse complement.
GGGCCCGCTCTCGACGGTCGAGATTGAACGCTGACAGGGGCCGACTTTCGTCGGCACCGGGGGTCCCGATCGCGACTGGACATGCCCCAGGAACTGCGGAGAATTACCCGCTATGAACTTGTCCACCGGCGGGTCGAATGTGATTGGCCATTTCCCGAACTCGGGTCTGGAGTCGTTTTCGACTCCCGCCGGTTGGGAGGACGCGCTGCTCATCCTGGAATCGTCGCGCCGATGAAGCCGCCGCTGGTCAACGGCCTGCCTCCGACCTCGGCCCGCCGGGGAGCCAGCGCGGCGCACCTGGCTGGTTCAATCCTCGGGATCGCTTGGTCCCTGCTGACCAGCGCGAGCGAGACAGTGCCGCCTTGGGCATCCGACACTCACCCGACGGACCGGGCGAAGTCTCACGGCGAGGAGGTCGTTACGAGCCCGCACGCGTACCGGGCCGTCCAAGGCGGCACGATGGATGGCCGGAACTGCCGTTTGCCGATGGGGTGCGGCATCGCGCGTGAAGGTGCCTACCTCCAAACTTGGGAATCCAACCGCTCGGTCCGCATGGAAAACGTGGGCGAGACCGACCTCATCAACCCGTGGCTCTCGAATGGACGCAACACGTTCCGCAGCGTCGCCGAGATCGTGGCGACGGCCGTCACACCCGGCATGACCGACGCGGAGAAGGCTTTCGCCCTGTGGTTTCAGGAGATTCAGTACCGCCATCACGCGCCCGGCGACAACAACGAACTTCTCGACCCGGTGAAGGTCTTCAACGTTTATGGCTACAACACGTGCGGCAACGATTCCATTTGCTTGGCCAGCTTGTGGCGCGCGGCTGGTCTCAAAGCGGCGCCGGCCCGGGCCCTCGGACATTGCGTCTCCCAGGTCTTCTGCAATGGCCGCTGGCGCTTCTACGACGGCGACATGCACTCGGTCTATCTGTTGCGGGACAACGCGACGGTCGCCAGCGAACAGGACCTCGTGCGGGACCACGACCTGATCAAGCGCACCCACTCCAAGGGAATCCTCATGCCCGACACGTGGTGGGATGGGCAGGGGATGTGCGCCATGTACTTCTACGAGGGACCGGTGACCGGACAACGCGGCGGTCAGATCGAGACCACCATGAACATGATCCTGCGGCCCGGCGAGGCGCTGACATGGCGTTGGGCACAATGCAATCCGGTGAAGCATCACGGGGCACTCCACACGATGCCGACATACGCGTCGGCGATCTACAACGGCCTCTGGGAGTATCGTCCGGACTTCTCCCGCGACATTTGGCGACAAGGGGCATCCAGCGTCGACCGCATCCGCTCAGGCCCCGAGGGCTTGATCGCCGAGGAAGGTGCGATGGGCACCGTGATCTGGACGATGCGCAGCCCATACGTTTTCGTCGGTGGCCGGTTCGAGGCGGAAGGCACGGACGCCAGACTGTTCGTCTCCATGGACGGCAAGAGCTGGCAAGCGGCGACGGAGAACCTCGACAAGTTCTTTCCAGTCGTCGGGCCCGCCCGCTACGAGTACCGGATCAAATGCGAACTCAAGGGAGCGGCCCGACTGCGCCGCCTGGCGATTCTCAACGATCTGCAGATGGCCCCGATGGCGCTGCCGGAGATGGTTGTGGGCGAAAACCACTTCGTGTACTCAGATCAGTCCTCGGGCAACCGCAAGGTCCGCGTCACGCACCAGTGGGTCGAACGATCCGTCTCTCGACCGCCTTCCGCTCCGGAGGCGGCGGTCTACCCACCCGCAGACGGGGAAGCCAACGGCACGGACCTCACTTTTCAGTGGATGGCCGCCCACGATCCCGACGGCGATGCCATCGCCGATTACCACTTCGAGTTGTCCAGCCGACCGGACCTGCGCTGGCCTCTCTCGATGTGCTTCTACAAACTCATCTCCAGAACGGCCGATGCGACGAAGGAGAAGGGCAAGGACGGCAGCGCGGACAAGGTCACCGTAAAGCCCCAGTACACCCTGGCCCAAGCCGGTCTCCTGACGCCGGACCAGCGGTACTACTGGCGCGTGCGGGCGATGGACGACCAAGGCGTCTGGGGCCCATGGAGCCGGACTTGGAGCTTCACCCCGCGTGGCCCAGGGCACCCGCTGAGTGTTGCCCTCGACTTCGACCCTGCTAAGGCCATAGGCATGCTCCGCTGGACCGCCAATCCCACCGGTCGTCGGCCGGTTAGATACCGCGTTTACGGGAGTGATGAAAAGGGATTCACGATCGCCGACCAACCCTGCCAAGGCACGGTGGGGGTTACGAAGGTGGAGATGGCCGCCTGGAATCCGTGGTTCCCGGCCAACTTCATCGCGGAGACCGCGTTTACCGAACTGACGGTAATGGGCGGCGAAGTCGAGTTGCCCGCCGCCAACAAGACCTACTACCGGGTCGTGGCGGTGGATGAACGGGGCAAGCGCAGCGGGCCGTCCGACTACGCGACCGCGCCGCGACCGGTGATCTACAGCAAACCCGTGCAAACCGCCAAAGTCGGCCTGCTTTACAGCTACCCGGTCTGCGCCAATCGGTCTCTCGGGGATCTGAGCGCCCGGATGAAGGACCAGGAGCAGGTCACCGGCTATTTCGACATCGAGAAGCCCCGGTTTACGCTCGAACGCGGTCCGGCTTGGCTGAAGATCGATCAAGACACCGGGGTGCTCTCGGGCACCCCGGACGCCACCGGCAGAGTGGAGGTGGTCGTCGCTATCCGCTTGGAACGGGAAGTGCGTCACCTGGACGAACCGGTGCTCGCCTGGGGAAACGAGAAGGTCATCTCCACGAGCGTTGAGTGCGTCGGCGCCGCCACTCAGGATTTTACCATCACCGTGGAGTGAACCCGAACCACACCAACCGAATCCGCATATGCAGGTCCGTCGCTTTGCCGCCCTCGGTGGCGTGATCGTCTCGCTGTTGGACTGCGGCGTGCGCCACCTGGATGCGGCATCAGGGATTCCTGCCATGAAATGCTGGATGACAGCCATACCTTCGTTGAGCCGGCTATCCGTCCTGTTGTCAGGCGGCTTCCTGGCTACCACTTTGGTTGCGGAAGACCGTCATCCCATACCCGCCGAGCATCCGCGCGTGCTCGGCTCGCGCGCCGAACTGCAGGCGCTGGCCAAACAGCGCCCGGCGGAATACCACCGCATGGTGGCTGTGGCACGACGTTCGGGCGGTGACGATCACGCCGCCATCGTATCGCAGTCGCTTGGTGCGGCGATCGAGCACGACGCTGACCTCGGTCGGCAGGCCAAGCAGCGGGCGTTGAAATTCGTGGACGGTCCGATCCGAGTCGGTCATGTCACGTTTGGTCACGATCTGGCCTTGTGCGCGCTGGCGTATGACCTGGCGTTCGAATGGTGGACCGAGGCGGAGCGCGAACGGTTTCACAGCTACTTCAACCGCACCGTGGACGCGAACGTGCAATCCGAAACGCACGTGTTTCACAATGCCTGGTATGGCTACAAAAACTGGGGCATTGGTTTAGCGGCGTACGCCAGCTACCACGAGAACCCGCGCTCCCCCGCAATCCTCAAGGCGCTGGAACAGGACTTCCGGACTCGGGCCGGTCCCGCCCTCGAGTTGGCCGGCGATGGTGGCGCCTGGGCTGAGGGCTACTACATCCACTATTGGCTCTACGAATGGCTCTTCTTCTGTGAAGTGGCACGGCGATGCGAAGGCCTGGATTACTACGCTCTGGCGCCGAAGTTCTTCTCCCAGCGGGCAGCGGCCTCGATGTTCGAGATGTACCCCGGCCTTCGCGAGTACGGTTCCCGCCGCCCAGTTCCCATGGGCGACGGCGGGGGGCGGGTGTTCGGCGGCGACCGCGACAAAGCGCTCTCGGCCCGACGTATCCTGGTGAACTACTTTCGTAACGACCTAACCCACCAGGCCGTGCACACCTTCAACGAGAGCACCCCGCGCTCCAGCGTGGGCGACTTTGCCTACATGGATTTCCTGTGGCGCGACGCGACGGTGCCCAAAGGCGATCTGAGCCGGTTCAAGCTGTCGCATTTCAGTCCCGGCGCCGGTCACGTCTATGCGCGCAGTTCATGGGGGGAGGACACCACGTATTTTTTCTTCAAATGCAGCGACAGGTTCACCGCCCATCAGCATCTGGATGCGGGCCACTTTGTCATCTATCTGCACGAGGAATTGGCGGGCGACGGCGGGCACTACGACGAGTTTGGCACTGTCCATGACGTGAACTACCACCTGCGCTCGATCGCGCACAACACCGTGCTGGTGCTCGATCCGGCGGAGCGCTGGCCGGGAATCCGGGCGGGCACGGTAACGGGAAACGACGGTGGCCAGCATCACAATTGGCCCCATCACAACGGGGCCACCGCCGATCCCGCCGAGTGGCAGAAGGGTCGCGTGCTTTACGACATCGCCGACATGCTCGCGTTCGAGGACCGAGGCGATTACCTCTACCTGGCAGCCGATGCCACGCGCGCCTATTCGACCAACAAGCTCAAGTGCTTCACCCGGCAGATTGTGTTTCTCCGCCCTGGCACGTTCGTCCTCTTCGACCGTGTGACCTCCCCCAAATCGGAGTTCAAGAAGACCTGGCTGTTGCAGGCGATGAAAACACCGAAGCGGCATGGTGAGGACTGGGTCGTGACCAACGGTGCGGGACGACTTTTCGTCCAGACGGTACTGCCGGTTTCGTTTCGGACCTCCGTGGCGAACGCTGAGGAGCTCTATCGCTACGACGGGCAGGTCTTTCCGCCGCTTCGCGACACGGGACCCGCACCGGAATGTCGTCTGGAGGTATCCCCAGCCGAGTTCAGCGCGACGGATCTCTTCCTCCACGTGCTCACCGCGACCAACGCCAGTGTGGACGCAGTGCCGCGGGCTGCCGTCGAAATACAAGGGAACCGCCTGCAAGTGACCGTAGCCGACCTGAGGCTCTCCTTCCGCGCCGACTCCGTGGGCGGTGACATCACGTGGCGGGGTTCGACCGCCAAGTTGGCGGAATCTGTCCAACCCAGCGATCTGGCGCCAAAGCCCGACTGATCAGCGTCGCTTGGGTCCCGCGAGGATCAACGTTGCCAACGCCGTGCGGGCTCTCTCGTAGGCGGCCGGGTTCTTGTCCCAGGCGAAGAACGAACCGGCCAGCGGCGCCACGATCGCATCCGCTGCGGGCGCCTGGCCTTGGCGCTCAAGCAGGGCGAAGTAATCGTAATCTTCGATGGCATCGCGTAGCGCCTTGAGGCGGATTGTCGGCACCACACCGTCGCAGCCCACGGCGCGGCCGGGATAGACCAGCGAACCTTCGCCGTAGAACACGACACCTTTCTTGCCCTGCTGTGGAGCGTCGTTCCCCGTGTAGTAGGGAGCCTGGAGCCAGGGATCGTTTACCGGACCCCAGTAGGAGAGTCCTCCCCAATAGAGTAGCCCCCGCATCCGATAGCGCCAGGCGACCCAGGTTGGGACGCGGTAATTGAGCAGCGGGTAGTCGATGTGCCACCAGGGTGTCGGCTCGCCTTGGCACAAGGCCGTGTAAGTCCAGATCGTTTCGCCCAGGGCCTGGCGGCGCGCGGCACTCTCCTGCTGGTGCAAGGAAAAGAGCGAGCACCAAATATCCACGGCACCGTAGAGGTCACCCCAGGCGCGATCGGCGCCGCCCAGCCCCGGTGCCGGCCAGGGTTGCTCCACCACCCCCCCCC
>JAXDCU010000177.1:0-3106 GCA_034677645.1 Verrucomicrobiia bacterium | reverse complement strand
CTTTGCGGACCACTTTCATCGTCGGATTCCCTGGTGAAACTGACCGTCACTTCGAATCGCTCATTGAGTTCATTCACGCCGCGCGATTTGAACGCCTTGGTGTTTTCACTTACTCGCAGGAAGAAGGAACGGCCGCGTCGCGGATGCCGGGTCAGATTCCCGAAAAGGTGAAGCGCGGACGACGAGATCGTCTTCTCTCGGAACAGCGAATCGTGGCTCGGGAGATCGCAGCCTCGTCAGTGGGAAAACGAATCCGTGTTCTACTCGAAGGCGCGGTTGACCGGAACGCGTTGGACCAAGACAGGGTGTTTTTCGATGAGCACGGGCTGAGCCGCGCGCAAGCGACCGCGACGTTTTCACTGGCAAATCGGACCTGGCTGGCCGCGAGGGGGGAAATGGACGCGCCCGAGGTTGACGGACGCGTCTATGTGAGGGGCAAGTCACCCACGGGCGACTTCGCGCATGTTCGCGTCATTGGGCACAGCGACTACGATCTGGTTGCGGAGTTGGAATGAAAGAGCAATTGTTGGGATCAATCCTTGTTAGCGGGAACAGGCTTTGTGACCATGGGCCGATGGGCAGGGCGCGAAAGCTGGGCGCGCCGGCGTGTTCCGTGGAACAGTGCGATCGCGGCTGGCCCGGGCGGCCCGCCCGCCGCGACCGCGGCGCAGGCAGGTCCAGACCCGCCTTGCGGTTCATGGAAAGGGAGGTTTCTCTTTCTAGAACGCGTTGGGACCATGGACGCGATAGAGACGCGTCCCACCGCGTCCCTGTTTGCTGGGAAGTCAGGGACCAAGTGGAGTCGATCCCTACCCGGTTCATGGGGAGAAACACGTGAGATCGGTTGCGCTCTTACTGGCCCAGGGGTTTGGCGTGGGACGTCTCCGTCCCGCTCCAGGCACGTGGGGTTCCGTGCTCGGCCTTCTGTGGGTGACAGTACTGCTTTTGCCTGGGTCTCTCTGGTTCTACTGGGCCGGCATGGCGGCAGGCTTTGCGGTTTGCGTTTGGCTCTGCGACCTGGCTGAGAAGCTCATTGGCAAGAAAGACCCTTCCTCGGTGGTACTCGATGAGGTCGCCGCGATGCCGCTTTGTTTCCTTGCTCCGGTGTTGTCCGCCCGACTGACGACGGGCGCCATGGAATCCCTCACGTTACTGTTCAGCGGCCAAAATTGCCTCCGAACGCTCGCATTGTTTGTTGCATTCCGCGTTTTCGACGTTTGGAAGCCCTGGCCAATTCGACAAAGCCAGAGGCTGCCGGGTGGCTGGGGCATAACGGTTGACGACTTCATTGCGGCTTTCTATGTGAACCTCGCATGGCTGGCTACATCGACTCTCATTCGCGTGTGGGGTTGAGCGCCTCTGCGTGGAACGCGGCCCGTGGTTCGGGCTAGGACACGGCGAGGCGCTCGAATCCATCCTCGATGGACCTAGTGTTCTGTATGCGGGCACGTTTGGAGTACAGGCCGCCCTCGGCGAGCAACTGTTCGTGAGTGCCTCGTTCAACAATCTCGCCGTGCCTCAGAACCAGGATTTGGTCCGCGCGAACGATCGTACTGAGGCGATGTGCGATCACGAGGCTCGTGCGGCCCGCCAACAGCCGTTCGAGAGCTTGCTGAATGAGCTGCTCAGTCGCGGTGTCAACGCTTGCCGTGGCCTCGTCGAAGATGAGAATTGGCGCGTCCTTCAGCAGAGCGCGAGCAATACTGACCCGCTGCTTTTCGCCAACGCTAAGTTTGACTCCGCGTTCGCCTACTCGTGAATCGTAGCCTTCCGGGAGTCGCTCGATGAAGTCATGGCAGTTGGCTGCGCGCGCGGCGGCCACCAGTTCACGTTCGGTAGAGTCGAACCTGCCAAATGCAATGTTCTCCCTGAGCGTGCCGTTGAACAGGAAAGCCTCTTGGGTCACCATGGCGATCTGCGCGCGGAGCAACGCGATCGGCAGGTCCCTCACATCATGCCCGTCAATCATGAGCGAGCCGTGAGTAATCTCGTAGAATGCCGGTAGCAAATTGACCAAGGTTGACTTACCCGCCCCGGTTGGTCCCACTAGCGCAACCATCTCGCCCGGACGCGCCTTGAGACAGATGTTACGCAGCGCGGTTTTTCCGTGTCTGTATTCGAAACCGACTTCGCGGTACTCCACTTCGCCACGCGCCCGCCACTTGGCCGGCGGCGGCGAAGGCGCTACCGCCGATTTGACCTGATCACGACCAGTCTCGGCGCGTTCCTCGGAAGCATCCAGAATGTCGAAAACGCGGGCTGCCGCCGCGCGTGCGGACTGTAACATCTGGTTCAGGCCATGAAGACGACCAATCGGCTCGTAAAAGAACATCCCTGCATAGAGCATGAACGCCACGAGCTCTCCAACTTCAAGCCGCCCCAAAAGCACAAGCCGCCCGCCGAACCAGAGAACAAGTCCGATCCCCAAGGCGCCGATGAACTGCATCGCCGGTCCGTACCAGGCCCACGCGCGCATGACCACGAGCGTGCCCTCGCGCAGATCGTCGGCCCGCGCGGCAAAACGCCTGTCTTCATGAGGCTCTCGGCCAAAAGACTTGATCTGCCGGATGCCCTGGAGATTGTCCATGAGGAGGGCGTTCATCGCGCTCGCGGCCTCGCGTTGGCGTCGGTATCGGCGATGCGCGGTCATCGTGTACCAGAGCGCGCCACCAACAAGCAAGGGGGTCGGAATCAGCGCAACCAGGCCGAGTGCCGGGCTGTAGCTAAACATGAAAACAAGCGCCCCGACAATGCTCAGCAGCGCCACGGTCCCCTGCTCTGTTCCGTCGATCAGCAGTCGCTCCACGTTATTGACGTCCTCAATGACTCGCGTCATCAAGTCGCCAGAAGCGCGCGGATCGAACCAGCCCACGGGCAAGCGCTGCAAGTGGGCGTAAACTTCGCGGCGCATGTCGAAGATGACGTTCTGTTCCAGCCTGTTGTTGACGCGGATTCGCAGGCTGTTAAAGACCTCACGCAGCAGGAATGCCAGCAACAATCCCACCGCGGCTGGAGCCAGCGCTTCATGCCGTTGCTTGGCAATGACCTCGTCTATTAGTAATCGCGTGAGTTTCGGTTATACAAGTCCGAATCCGAGCGACAGCAC
>JAXDCU010000176.1:0-3382 GCA_034677645.1 Verrucomicrobiia bacterium | reverse complement strand
GCAACCGCCCCACACCAACGACCTGGGCCTCGCCAGCAACCGCCTTCCGCCCGGCGCGCACACGCTGGCTATCATCGGCTTGAACCAATCCCGCAGCAGCACGGATTTCATCCAGGTCGCCGATCTCTTCCTCGACACGGTCGAGCAACCTCCTCTCGTCACCAACCTCGTGGGCGGCGTGATAGAGGAGGACACGACCTGGGATTCAGCCCGCGCCAACTTCGCCGTGACTAACAGCCTTGTCGTGCTCAGCAACGTGACTCTGACCATCGAACCGGGCGTCACTGTGTACTCACGCGCCGGTTGCGGCATCATGGTCCATGGCCGGCTGCTCGCCGACGGCGCCGCCAGCCAACCGATCACCTTCACCCGCTATCCCGGCGACCCAAACTGGGAGCGCATCGTGTTTGTCGAGGCGGCGGACAGTCGATTCAGCAATTGCATCTTCGAGCACGCCAATTCCGCCGGCGACCACAAGTCCTACTATGCCACCGATTGCGACGACCCGATGTCCGTCGCTTCCCGGACATACTTCGAAGCCGTGGTGGCGCTGGCCTGTCATCTGGATTTCGAGGACTGCGTTTTCCGCAATCTTTACACGGCGGACGGCTCGCGGCCTGAGGGCGACGCCATCGGCATTTTCTCCGACGATCCTGTCCACCGCGGGCCGGCCTCCGCGAATGTCCGCGGTTGCCAGTTTCGCTATATCGGCCAGGGCGTCCACACGCGCTATGCCCACGCGCTGGTGGAGGACTGTTATTTCGTGGGCAAGACGGGCGACAACGACGACGTGGAGATGTATGGCGAGAGCTCGCTGTACGGGCTGCCGTCGCCTGAGGTATGCCACAGTTTCTTCGATATCCCGTGCTATGACGACCGCATCCATCCCACCCGCTGCTCGGCGATCATCCACGACAACATCATCCACGGCGATCCGAGCCACGGGGATCACTGCATTGTGCTGCGCGACACTTGCTGTCCGATAGTCTACAACAACGTGATGTTCAACTCCCCCAGCGGCGGCATCAGCATCCAGAATGGCTGCGACGCGCTCATCGTCAACAACACCTTCTACGGCATCGATTCCGCCATTAAGCTCTTTGACCATCAGGACCGGGTCACATACCCGTACTGCCTCTCGGCGATGAGCGGGCGGGCCACCGTAATCAACTGCATTGTATGGAACGGCGACAATGCAATCGATGTGTCCGGGTCGGCGGGCATGCCGTTCACGACGTTCCAGGTCGACGTGTCCTATTGCGCCCTGCAAGGAGGCACCAACAGCTTGAGGGTGGGATCAAATCGGAAATACTCCGTCACGTGGGGGCCGGGCGTCATCAACACCGATCCGCTCTTTCTGGACGCAGCAAACGGGGATGTCCGACTGTCCGCGCAATCGCCCTGCATTGATGCCGGTTCCACAAACCTGGGCGTTTACATCACAACCAATACCTACTTCGAAGGAACCAGCCGCCTCACCTACGCTGTCACGAACGACCTGGACCGCTTCGTCACCCGCGACCCGGACGACACGCCGCGCCCGCTGGACGGCGATGCCGATGGTTTGGCCCGTTTTGATCTGGGCGCGTTTGAAGCGGTGCACCCGACGGCCGACTCCAACCACGACGGCATTCCGGATGCCTGGTGTCAACGCTACCGCCTCAGCCCAATGGCCCCCGCCCTTGCCCAGGAAGACCCGGACGGCGATTTCCAGAGCAATTGGGGCGAATACATCGCCGGCACCGATCCCACAAACGCGTCTTCGTATCCGGTTTTCCCTGTGCCTTTCGGGATTAGCGCGCTGAGCCGGGATGGGATTGTCGCTTGGTCAAATGCCTCGCCCGCGGGCGTTGTTAGCGTTCTGACAGCCACGAACATCCTCGGCGCGTGGGAACCGGGCGAGAATTACTTCACCACGACTCCTTTTGGCCAGGCCCCGCTGAGCCGGAAGTCGGAGGCGTTGTTCTGCAAGCTGCTCGCCCTGGACCTGTCCACGAACACGTCACAGCACTACACGAACCTGCTCCAGTCGTACGGCACGCTCGAGACTGTGGCGGGCCGTGGCCTGTCGAGCGTCGATACCAGCCAGTGGCAACCGGCCTACGAGGGCGACTGGGCCACGAACGTCTGTCTGTCCAGGCCGCATAGCGCGTTTGGCGATTCGCGCGGCAACGTCCTGATTGTGGACCAGCGCAGTTCCGCCGTGCTCAAAGTCACCCCGGAAGGACGGCTCTACACTTACGCCGGAACTCACAACGCCGGCAACAATGGCGACGGCCCAGCTCGAGCCACCAACCTCCATCTCAACAATCCCAACGGCGGCTGGCTTGGCACCAACGATGTCTTCTACGTTCTGGACACTGACAACGCCAAAGTCCGCCGGATCAGCCCTGACGGGACAATGACCACATTGTTCACCGCCGCATTTCCCCTGGGCGACGGGCGCGCGCTTTGGGTGAAGAGCGATGAGTCGCTCGTCTATTTCGGCTCGGGCGGCACGGCGACGAACCTCCACAAGTGGACGCGCGCCACCGGCATGATTAGTCTGGTCCGCAACGATTTCAAGGAACTGGGCAACATCGCGGGCGACGAGCGAACGGGGGACCTCTACGTCAGTGACCGCGGCGCCAACCGGGTTTATCGCTTGAGCCCTGACAACGTCCTGGCGCCAATCGCGGGCAACGGGACGCAGTCAGGCGGCGGCGACGGTTTTCCCGCTTTGCAGACTGGATTGATTTACCCCCGCTGCGTCTGGTTCCTGCCCAACGGCGGCTTCTTCACCTCTGAGCACAGCCCCGGCAACCGCATTTGGTACATCGATCCGGCGGGTATCATCCATCTCTGGCTTAACGGCAGCGACGCCAACAATTTCCGGGCTGGCGATGGCGAGTGGTTCCATGCCAACCCCTCGGCTCCGAAGGTCTCCCGCGTCCGCATGGTCAACACGGACCCGTTTGGCAACCTCATCATAACCGAGAGCAATTACGGCTACGTGCGGCGCATCCGATTCCAGCGCATGGGTCCATAGTAGTTCGACCTCGCTACCGTGTGACTTCGACTAGACGGACATCCGGCGGGGCCGGCTCTGGCCTCGGACGAAAGTTGACGTCATCACACCCATCAATGAGTCCCGGAGTTATTGGTGCCACACCCCCGCCGTGCGGCCCTCGGAGGCGCGGCGCATCTTGGACAAAGCGCCGGCAAGCCGCCGCACTCCACACGCTGGCGCGAGGTGCGAGGCCTCGGACCAATAAGTCGCGCCAGCGTTTGGAGATGACATGAGTGTTGGCGGGTGAGCGCCCGATGCGCTACACCCACCAACGATATGAAAAACCGAACGTCTGTTCCTACCTCCGAAGTTTGCGCGGAGCAAGCCGCAAAC
>JAXDCU010000175.1:0-3864 GCA_034677645.1 Verrucomicrobiia bacterium | reverse complement strand
TTGGACATCGAGCAACGCGTGGAGACCATAATCCGGCACTACACGGCTGGTTTGAGCCACGGTGCAGGCCGGCGGAGGAATCTCGACCGGGGCACCCCACTTTGCCACCAAGTAGTCAACCGCGTTTTGAAGTTCCGGTTCCGTCAGTATCCGGCTGTAAACAAGAAACTCGGCAACGTCCACGGCCAAACCGCGCGTGGCGGCGACGTTTTGTCCTATAATCAAACCGCCGATGCCACTAGTGAGGTTGTTGGTGTAACTCAAGCTGCCGCCGTCGCGGATCGCGTGGGTGACGCGAGTCGCGCCCGTCAGCGGTTCGAAAGTGAAGACATGCGCCTGCCAGACGTTTGTAGTAGTGGGCAATGTGTTTGTGTCGGCGTTGGCGCCGCCGCCGCTGGGCTGCAGTCCGACCTGCCAAGAGCCGCCGCGGACCTGGGCGCGTGTCAAGCCAGGGGCATTTGCCGAGCCATCAAAAAGGAATCCGTCATTGGCCGATGCCAGCCGGCAGTAAGCGACGAAAGTGCGGCTGGCTGCAAGGGTGCCAAAGTTACCCGAAGCGCCCCACACGGCGTCGAGTCCGTCGCACCGGAGGATGCTGCGCGGGCCGCCAGGCGTATCACACATCACGGCCAGCGGCGTGCCACTGATGCGGTCCAGGTTACGCAACGCGGGTGTGCCTGTGGCCGCTCGGTTCCGCCAGACCGTTACTTGCCCGGTCGCACTGGTTTGCAGGCCATCATCGCCGCGGTACCAGGCATAGACCGTGTCAGCCGCTGGCGCCGTTGGTTCCGCTGAAGCCGTCAAGATCGGCAACGACGCCAAGAGCACAGCGCGGCTCAGCCGCAACCGAACGATCCGGTCGAGAAGATCGCGAGGTTGCATCGCAGCCCCTGCCCGAAGACGCGCTTGGTGAATCAGGCGAGAAAACGGCATTCGATTCTGGCGATCGACTGTAGTGAATTGCGGCCAGGGCGCTGGAACACAATGCATGTACAGACGATAGAGTCCTTCGGAGGCCTGTCCAAGGCGCATCTGCCTGTCTCATCGTAATACATCCGAGCAGAAAACAGGCGAAAGAAGCGACAAGTCTCTTTCCGAAGGCCATGCCAATCATGGAAGCGTGGTTGAGGTTGCGCGCCAAAGTTAATGCCTAGGTTGTCCCCTGCGTTGGCGGCTGCGGTACAGCGGCAAGCGATTCACCGGGGACGAACTGTGGAATCAGCCGATGGTCGCGCGCCGGGATCGCTCCGCCGCGCAGCAGCTCGAGCACCAAACGCGAGACTGTATTGGCGATGCGCGTCGGACTGGCAAAGTAGCGGGCTACAGTCGGAACCACGTGCTGGAGGAATGACTCGTCGTCCCGCGAAATCAAGGAAACATCCTGCGGCACACGGACGCCCCGGCGGCCGAGATGACCCAGAACAGTCAGGACATGTTGTGCCCTCGAAACCAGCAGACCGGTTGGTCGGGACGCGCGACGCAAGAGAATGTCCACATGCCGGCTGATATCGTCCAGTGTCCCACTATGGTTACAGACGATCGCTTCAGCAGTCGGTCCCTTTGGCGCCTGTGTGGCTTCGAGGAACCCGACTTCGCTCTCTCTGTCTCCGGCCAAGCCAGAGTCTGGGTTAAGTAGCGCCACATGTCTGTGGCCTCGAGCCAGAAACAAACCTCCCGCGTGCCGACATGCCGCTCGGTAGTCCAGGTCCACGGATGGCAACCGCACGCCAGCATGGCAGGAGCCAATCAGCACGCAAGGCAGGGCGCTCTTGGAGAACCACTGTTGCATGGGAACGGTCGACTGATACAGAATCCACCCAGCTGGATCGAGGCGGTGAACCATTGTCTCGATCGCCGGTTCCGGACGCGCCCCGTAGCAGGCACGGCGGTGGTGGACCTCCATGTGATAACCCGCTTCGCTAAGTCGGCCTCGCAGTTCTTCGGCCCAGTACAACGCAAACCTATCCATGGCCTCCAGCGGCACCGGCGCCAGCAGGACGACCAGCGTGCTCTCTGCGGCGCGGCTCTCGACCGCCGTCTCCAACATGATCTCGCGTCGCTGACCCTGGCGGCTCTTGAGCAAACCTTCCCGCTGCAACTGAGCGAGCGCGGCCCGGAGCGTGACCCGGCTGATCTGCAAGCGGGCGCAGAGTTGATGTTCTCCCGGCAACCAGCGCGACCAGGCGCCGGACCGAATGTCATCCCGCAGGATCGCGACCGCCTGCGCGGCAAGCGAGAGCCTCTTTGGGATTTGAGTCATTCTAGTTGAGCCAAGGCACGCTCGCAATACCACAACATCCGCGGCAAGTGAAACGGGCCCTTGAACATGTTGCCTTTCGCGCGCTGCGAGACGCTGCCGTCACGATGGAGATAGCCGTACCACTCGCCGTGTTCGCGATCGGGGAAATGGGCGAAGGCCCAGTCGTGGACGAGGCGATGCATTTCGGCGAAGCGCGGCTCGCGCGTGAGTTTCCAAGCAAGCAAGGTTGCGATAATGGCTTCGCTATGCGGCCACCAGAACTTCATGTCGTGCCAGTATTCTTGCACGGGCAAACTGCAAAGGTCAGTGAAGTAGAGCAGACCGCCATACTCGGAGTCCCATCCGCGCGCCCACATCCAGTCAAGCATGGTGGCGCCGAGTTGGACAAGCTGTCGGTCCCGACGCAGCTCGCCTTCGCGCATGATAAACCAGGCGCATTCGATGGCGTGTCCCGGATTAAGAGTGCGTCCGTCGAAATGGTCCAGCACCGTTCCGTCCAGCGCCACTGTTTCCATCACCGCTTTGTGTTCCGGTTTGAGAAAGCAGCGTTCGATCTCGGCGATGCTCGAATCGATCCACGCCGTGCAGGAGCTGCCTGACACATCGACGTCGCCCAGGTTCTCACGCAATTCCTGGGCGGTGGCGATCGCGATCAAGTGCGGTCCGATCCCCTTGGATTGGCGCGTGGGCTCGTTTTTCGGAGCCATCACACCCGGCTCGAACGAATATCGCAAGTAAGCGCCAAAGGTTCTCACCGCCACATCAGCCGCGCGGGTGTCGCCCGTGGCCTTGGCGAACGCGGCGTTGCTGATCGCGGCGAAGCTCTCGCTGAATACGTAACGCCGCATCCGGAGTGGAAGGCCTTGGCGCGTCACGGTGAAATACATTTTCCCGTCAGGGGCGAAGCAATGGTTCCGCGAAAACTCAATGCAGCTCCGCGCTGCCTCCAGCCAGTCGGCGCGACGGTCGACGTCGTTGTGGAGTGTGGCAAACACCCACGCGGCGCGGCCCTGGAACCAGACTGACTTGTCGGTGTCGATGACCGTCCCATCCCGGTCAAGCGCGGTGAGGATGCCGCCATGCTCGTGGTCGATTCCATGCCGCAGCCAGAACGGGATGACGTCGTCGATCAGCGTCGAGCGATAGAAGGCAGCAAGCTCGGCGCGACTCTCGGCACTAGCAAGGTTGCTCTTCATGGCTCAACCGCGCACCCAGTCGAAGAAGCCCAGCGTTTCCAACTCGCCTCGCAGAGCGCGCGTTTGATCGACGGTGAGCGCGACGGTGGGCAGGCGCGGCGGACCCACCTCCACACCTAACATTCCCATCGTGGCTTTGGCGGCGCCCATATAACCGTAACGCACAAGCAACGCGATCAGTTGCGCGCTTCGATGTTGGGCTTTCCGCGCCGAGCCCACATCACCTCGTTCGAACGCGTCGATTAGAGTCTGATAAACGGGCGCGGCGAAGTTGTAAGTGCTGCCCACCGCGCCTCGGGCGCCCATAGCCAGGGCGCCAAGGAGCCACTCGTCAATGCCCCACGGCAGGTCCCAGTGCCCGCCGTTGGTCTGGAGACACTGCAAATAAGACATGAGGTCGGGATTGGT
>JAXDCU010000174.1:0-5655 GCA_034677645.1 Verrucomicrobiia bacterium | reverse complement strand
AAGAACCGTGCGAAACGGCCTGTCAAAATTGAAATCGAAAAGTACCATGACCGGCATCTCAAGCCTGATCTACCGAGGGAATATCAACTTTCATTCAAATTAAACCGGACACTAGTGGGCGTACATTGTTTTTTACGACAAGCCGTTGGCCAAATTCGATCGTTTGATTGAGACGTATCTGGCGTACGCGCCACGGGGCTTCGGCAGCTTCAGCATGGCAATGCCGCTATGGCTTAAGGACAAACTCCATATGCGACGCACGCTGCGTGCGCGACTCCACACGGCACGACACACACCGATCGTCTTCGCCGATCATCACGAAAGCCACGCGGCCAGCGCGTTCTTTCCATCCCCTTTCGAGAGCGCGGCAATACTGACCATCGACGGCGTGGGCGAGTGGAGCACCGCGACATACGGCGTTGGAGAGGGGAACAGGCTGCGGCTGTTGGGGCAGCTCAAGTTCCCCCATTCCCTGGGTTTGCTTTACTCGGCATTCACGTACTACTGCGGTTTCAAGGTCAACAGTGGCGAGTACAAGCTGATGGGTCTGGCTCCCTATGGTCAGCCGGTCTACGTGGACGCAATCCTGAATTACCTCCTGAACCTTAAGCCCGACGGCAGTTTCTGGATGAACATGGACTACTTCAACTACTGCCAGGGGCTGACAATGACCAACAACCGTTTTCACCGCCTCTTCGGCGGCCCGCCTCGCAACCCTGAGTCGATGCTCGAACAACGCCACATGGACGTAGCGGCTAGCATCCAAAAAGTAACTGAGGAAATCATGATGCGCATGGCGCGCACCGTCCACAAGGCGTCAAGGATGAATCAGCTCGCGCTCGCCGGTGGCGTCGCGCTCAACTGCGTCGCCAATGGCCGGCTTCTGCGCGAAGGACCATTCACGGACCTCTGGATTCAACCTGCCGCGGGTGACGCCGGAGGCGCCCTGGGCGCCGCGCTTTTCGTCTGGCACCAGTTGCTTGACAAACCGCGCCATCCTGGCGGGCGCGACAGCCAGAAAGCGAGTTTCCTGGGCCCCAGTTACTCGAACGACCAGATCGCCGCGTTCCTGGCCGAAGTGAAGGCCCCATTCGAGCGCTTCGAAAACGAATCCGCTCTCCTCGATCGCGTCGGGCGTTTGATAGCCGACGGACGAGTTGTTGGCTGGTTCCACGGCCGCATGGAATTCGGTCCCCGCGCTCTCGGCTGCCGAAGCATCCTCGGCGACGCACGCAACCCGACGATCCAGGCGACGATGAACCTCAAGATCAAGCACCGCGAGAGCTTTCGCCCTTTCGCCCCGTGCGTCCTCAAAGAGAGAGCTCATGACTACTTTGACTTGCGGCCGGGACAAGAAAGCCCATACATGTTGCTCGTGGCCGCTCTCCTTGAGAAGCATCGAGTCCACTTAGAGGACTCCGACATACGCAAGATGGCAACGGACCCTGACCTTCGCCAGCGTGTCAACATCGTCCGATCCTGCGTACCAGCAATCACGCACGTGGACTATAGCGCGCGTGTGCAAACCGTGGACGAGTCACGGCACGGGCGGTTCTACCGCTTGCTAAAGACGTTCGAGCGGATGACGGCCTGCCCGATAATCGTCAATACCAGTTTCAATGTTCGGGGCGAGCCGATTGTTTGCTCGCCCGCCGACGCGTATCGTTGTTTTCTGGCGACCGACATGGACGCGCTTGTGCTGGAGGATTTCCTGCTGCTGAAAGAACGGTTCGAGCGCGCAGGCACTGAGGCTGAGCGCCGGAACTACTTAGCTCAATTCGAACCCGACTGATCGTCCGCCTACATGACCTGGAATGAAATGCCTCGAAACCCTTCGAAAGGGACCTTGCGCCAGTTCGGAGCAATCTGGCTTGTCTTCTTCCTCCTGCTGGCCGCCTACCAGGGACTGGTCCGACACAGACCCGCGTTGGGCCTGGTGTTGGCTCTATTGGCGGTGGCTGTGGGCGGTCTGGGGCTGATCGCGCCGATGGCGATCCGAGTGGTGTTTGTACGGTGGACGATGCTGGTGTTTCCCGTTGGCTGGGTGGTGTCTCGTGTGGCGCTGGCGCTAATGTTCTTCGCGATTCTGACTCCACTAGCCGCGATACTGCGGTTGACACGCCGAGACCCCCTCCAGCGCAGGCCTCCGACCGACCAACCCAGCCTATGGGCACCCAAGGCAACGCACCGGGATTTGCGCCGCTACTTTGGTCAGTGTTAGAACTAGCTAAACTCACTGCGCCAAATCATGAGCCGCTCCGACCCCGATGACTTCGAAAAAATCGCAGCCCAACACTCGCGTGGGGGATTGTTTAGAGACATGTGGTGGTACCTGCGTGAAAACAAGAAATGGTGGCTCCTGCCTGTCCTTGTCATGCTGCTGCTATTTGGCTTGCTGGTCTTTCTGTCAGGCACGGCACTGGCTCCGTTTATTTACACTTTGTTCTGATGCGTCGTTTGAAGAAGTGGTGAACAGCATGCGCATAGCCAGTCAGTTTCTTTCAACAAGTGATGATTGTGTCCAGGGACGGACCTCGCTTGTCTTTCCGCATGCCTGAAACCGCATCGGCGTTGCCCGCCGAACCAATCCCCGACCTCCGCGCCGCGCGCCGTTGGCCAGCAACGGTGCCGGACGGAGTGAGACTTGACCGCCTGCCACCGCACTCAATCGAGGCCGAGCAATGCGTGCTTGGATGTCTATTGCAGGCGCCAAACGAAGGAATCGGGTTCTGCATAGAGCACTTCAAGGACTCCCCGGTCTTCTACGACCTGCGGCACCAGACGATCTTCAAGGTGCTCATGGAGATGTGGGAGCACAAAGAACCGATCGACGAGGTGACCGCGGGCCAACGGCTGCGAGACCTGCGGCAACTCGACTCAGTCGGAGGCTACACGTACCTTAGCTCTTTGATAAACGCGGTGCCTTCCGCGGCAAATCTTGCCTACTACACGGACATCGTTCGCGAGAAATTCGTGCTCAGGCGGCTCATCCAAACGTGCACTGCCATCGTGGGGCGTGCCTACGAAGAACAGGACGATGTAGAACGTCTGATGGACGAAGTCGAGCGCGACGTCCTGCGCATCAGCGAAGAACGCGTTGACCCAGCCTCACGACCGATCAAGGAACTTGTCGCCAAGGCTGTCACGACAATCGAGGATTACTTCCATAGACGCGGCGCCCTCACTGGGCTGGAGACCGGATTTGCGGACCTGGACAAGATGACCAGCGGGCTGCATGGCGGCGAGGTGGTGGTGATTGCGGCTCGGCCGAGCATGGGCAAGACATCGCTTGCCGTGAACATCGCGGAGCATGTGGCGCTCGATCTCAAGCAACCTGTTGGCATTTTCAGCCTTGAGATGACATCCGAGGCGCTGGTGATGCGCATGCTTTGTTCCCAGTCACGCGTGAATTTGCGCCACATCCGCGAGGGATTCATGTCGGAGCGCGATTTTCCGAAACTTCTGACCGCTACTGGGAAACTATCCTCGGCGCCGTTGTACATCGATGACGCCGCCGCGCTTTCGATTCTCCAACTGCGCGCGCGGGCCAGGCGGATGTGGCAACAGTATGGAATCAAGCTGTTTGTCATTGACTACTTGCAGCTTCTCCATTCTACTGCGCGGCGAGCCGAGTCTAACAGGCAACAGGAAATCGCCGATATTTCCAGCGGGGTCAAAGCCCTTGCCAAAGAACTTGGCGTGCCGGTGATTGTGCTAAGCCAGTTGAATCGCGAGGTCGAGCGTGACCGGAGCCGCAAACCCAGGTTGTCCGACCTGCGCGAGTCTGGCGCAATCGAGCAGGATGCCGACTTGGTCGGTCTCCTTTACCGCGCGGACCCGAACAACCCTGCCAAGGCCGCGGCTGCGGATGACGACGATGACGGCAGCGGGACCGAAACGGATACCGTGCCGATCAATCTGCTTGTCGCCAAACAGCGAAACGGCCCAACAGGTGACGTGCGGTTGACTTTTTTCCGGTCTTACACGCGCTTCGAGAGCGCGTCGAAGGTGCCGGACGACGTGTTGTGATCCTAGAGAAAATGGGAGCGAGCCGATGGCGGCAATGGCTTTGGCGAAGCAGCGCGCTGCTCATCGCTGGGGGCTTGAGTCTGATAGCTCAGCAAGGCCTCACAATCAAGGAAATCGAAATCCGCCACGTCGGCCCCCCATCCGTCAGCGACGCCCTGATTATGGGCAACATCCGGGCCAAGAAGGGTGAGGTCTACAGCCGTGTCGCCGCTGACGACGACGTGAGCACGCTCTGGAAAACCGGCTACTTTTACAATATCAGGGTCGTCGAGGAACCGCTCGACGACGGCATCAAGCTGACATACGTGGTGCAAGGGAATCCGACACTCACAAGCATACTGTTCACGGGCAACAAACGATTCAGCACCGCCAAACTTCAGAAGAAAATCTCGTCGAAAATCGGCGAGCCAATGAGCGAACGCAAGCTCTTCAATGACACCCAGGAAATACTCAAGCTCTATCAAAAAGTCGGCCTTCAGAAAACCGGCGTCAAATACGTCCCGGCGGTGGACGAGAACCTCGGCAAGGCGACGGTGAATTTCGAGATTACTGAGTCGCCTAAGGTCCGGATCAAGGACGTCCGGTTCGTCGGCGCCGAATCGTTCAAGGAGCGCAAGCTGCGGCATGTCATCAAAACCCGGCGCCGCTGGGCATTGTCGTGGCTCACCGGCAGCGGCGTTCTCAAGGACGACCAATTCCAGGAGGACAAGGAAAGGCTGGTCGAGTTTTACCGCGACGAAGGATTCATTGATTTTGAAATCAAGGAGATCAAGTTTGACCAGATTTCCACTAACTGGATGAACATCCTCTTCACGATCTCCGAAGGCGCTCGTTATCGCGTCGGGTCGGTCGAGTTCGAGGGCAACAAGCTGTTCTCGGCCGAAGAACTCACAACGGGCGCCGTCATCCGCGATGGGCCGCGCCTTAGGCGGGGCTTGAGCCTAACGCCTGGCCGCGTCTTCACGCCCAAAGCTCTCTCCGCGGACAGAGACGGTGTCGAAGACTATTATGGTGCGCGAGGCTACATCGATGCGCAAATCATGCCTTTGCGGATACCCAACACCGAGAATGGCACGATCGACCTCGTGTACCGGATAAACGAGGGACGGAAGTCCTTCATCGAGAAAATCGAAATCAGGGGCAACACAAGAACCCGCGACAAAGTCATCCGCCGCGAACTGGCTGTTAGTCCTGGCGAGGTCTTCGACATGGTCAGAGTCAAGCTCAGCACGAACCGGCTGCATGGTCTCAACTACTTCTCCAAGGTCGACGCCCAAGCCGAGCCGACCGACGTCAGAGACAGCCAGCGGGAGGGCAAAAACCTGATAATTGGCGTCGAAGAGAAAAACACCGGGAACTTCCGCGTTGGGGCGGGATTCAGCTCGATTGACGAGGTAGTCGGATTCGTTGAAGTGTCGCAAGGCAACTTCGATCTGTTCAAGTCGCCCTACTTCACCGGCACGGGCGGCGGCCAGAAAATCCGGTTGCGCGCCCAGGTCGGCACCGTGCGTCAGGACTACCGCATCACTTTCATCGAGCCGTGGTTCCTGAACCGGAAGCTGGCGTTTTGCGTCGTTCTCTACCACCCCGATCTTCGCGATTAAAGCGACATCAAAGACCCAGGCA
>JAXDCU010000173.1:0-6296 GCA_034677645.1 Verrucomicrobiia bacterium | reverse complement strand
GCCGGGAAGATAGTTATCCCCGACGATACCCGCATAGAGGAGACGCTGCCCACATTGAAGCATCTGATCGGGCAGGGAGCCAGCCTGATTCTCGCCGCTCATCTGGGGCGTCCCAAAGGCAAGCGGGACGCTTCTCTCTCGCTCGCCCCGGTCGCGGCGCGCCTTGAGGAACTGATGGGCTGCTCGGTCCAGTTTGTCGATGACTGCGCGGGGCCGAAAGCCGAGTCGGCGGCGGGCGCGCTCAAGCCTGGCGAGATTCTGCTGCTGGAGAACGTCCGGTTCTACGCGCAAGAAGAGGCCAACGATCCGGCGTTCGCCGCGCAACTAGCCAAACTTGCTGATGCCTACGTCAATGACGCCTTCGGTTCAGCCCATCGCGCCCATGCTTCAACGGAAGGAGTGGCGCGGATAGTGGCCAAGCGCGGAGGCGTCTGCGCGGCTGGGCTGCTGATGGAACGGGAACTCCGGTATCTTGGCCAGGAACTCGAAAACCCGGCGCGCCCCTTCGTTGTCATCCTGGGAGGGGCAAAGGTCTCCGACAAGATCACTGTGATAGAGCGGCTCATCGAGAAGGCGGACGCGATCCTGATCGGCGGCGCGATGGCGTACACATTCCGGCTCGCGCAGGGGCGGCGGACAGGATTGTCGCTCGTCGAGCCCGACAAGGTCGAAGCGGCAAAGGAAGCGGTAGCCAAGGCGGAGGCGAGCAAGGTCAAATTCCTTCTGCCGGTGGACGATGTCGTGGCGTTGCCGGCCAAGACAGACAAGGTTGACAAGAAAGGCAAGCCAGTCATCGACTACAGGCAGGTGCGTCCCAATAGTAGTCTGGACTGCCCGGAGGACTCGGCCGGCTTGGACATTGGTCCCGCTAGTGTCAAGGCGTACGCGGATGTGATCAGGAGCGCCCGGACGATCCTTTGGAACGGGCCGATGGGAATGTTCGAGAACAAACTCTTTTCCGGGGGCACCAACGCCATCGCTTTGGCCGTGGTCGAGGCGACGCAGCGAGGCGCCAAGAGCATCATTGGCGGAGGCGACAGCGTGAGGGCTCTGAACAAAGCCGGGCTCGGCGACAAGGTGACGTTCATGAGCACAGGTGGCGGCGCGAGCCTGGAGTTCCTCGAGGGGAAGGAACTGCCCGGCGTGGCCGCCTTGAACGAGAAGCCGTCCTGCTGCTGCTGCCACGGATAAGTGGGTCAGGCAATACACTGCTTTTTTCAGCTATAGCATGAACAAGAATCGGAAGCTTATCATTGCAGGCAATTGGAAGATGAACAAGACCGCTGCCGAGGCGCTCGACCTTGTCAACGGCCTCAAACGCGAGCTCGCAAGCGTAAAAGAGGTTGACTTGGTGGTCTGCCCTCCTTTCACCGCCTTGCGCGAAGTGTCCAAGGCGGTCCTGGACTCGAACTTGAGGTTGGGCGCTCAAGACATGAGCGAGCACGCGGTGGGCGCTTACACGGGTGAGATTGCGGCGGTCATGCTCAAGGAATTCTCGGTTCGTTATGTAGTCCTTGGACACTCCGAGCGCAGGCAGTATCATGGCGAGTCCAATGAACTTGTGGCCCGGAAAGCATTGGCCGCGCACACCGCCGCTCTCAAGCCCATCGTCTGCATCGGCGAGACCCTCGAACAAAGAGAATCCGGCCGCACCGAACAAGTCCTTCAGACGCAAGTCAACGGCTCCTTGGCTGGCTTGACGAGCGAACAAATTGAGGAAACCATTCTCGCCTACGAGCCTGTCTGGGCGATTGGCACGGGTCGCACAGCCACAACCGACCAGGCCCAATCGGCTCACGCCTACATTCGACAGATGTTGACGACCAGTTTTGGCGAGGCTGTGGCCCGCCGTGTTCGCATCCAGTACGGCGGCAGTGTCAAGCCTTCAAATGCCCGCGAGCTTATGAGCCAACCAGATGTCGATGGCGCGCTCGTCGGCGGCGCCTCGCTCGAAGTCCGCAGTTTCTCGGACATCGTGAAGAACAGCATCTGATCCCAATACGCACCCGATCGCGCTTTCCGAACAGATTTATATTATAGGCCACACTCGAATCTCCCTTCGCTTTTATGGACCTGATCATTGGTCTTCTCACGCTGGTTTTAGTGATAGACAGCCTGTTTCTCACGCTGTTGATCTTGATTCAACTCCCCAAGAAAGAAGCCGGTTTGGGACTTGCTTTCGGCGCAAGCACGACCGACGCGCTCTTCGGCGCCGGATCAGGCACTGTGGTGAGCAGGATTACGAAGTACTCCGCGGGAGTGTTCCTGGTCCTGTCTTTGGTGCTGTCAGTGATGCGCACGCACCACGCCAAGACTGGCTCTCGCGCAATTGCCGATGAGATCGATAGGCAGGCGACTACAAGCGTCATTCCCATGCCCGTCACCGTGCCGTCCAACATGCCGCTCCCTGTTCTCCCAGCAGCCGTTTCGAACCTCGCGCCCGTCCTGCCCGTTCCCGCCGCGAGCAATCCCCCTGTTCCGGCGCCTTCAGCCGCCAACCAGCCTGCCGCGACACCAAGGCCGCCCGCCAAGTAGTTAGCCCATGACTCTTTCGGTGAGCCCCTTGGCATTCCGGTCAGCATGCCCGGTGCGTTCGCGCCTGTGCAAGCAAGCTGGATGTTAAAGGCGTCGTGGCGAGTAACGGCTCAGTCTCGGTCGATCACGACCTTTGGGCGCGCCGCTCTGTTCAGTCAATGGCATGGTTCGCTTGCGGCTGGCCCGGGCGGCTTGCCTGCCGCGAGCGCAGCCCAGGCAGGTCCAGCCATGCCTTACCGGCTGGTAGGGACGCGTTCCACCGCGTCCCCGTTTGTCGGGCTAAATCTGGGACCGAGTGGAATCGGTCCCTACCCGATTGATGGAGAGGCTTCTTGTTCGTGTGCACACGCTTTGGGACCCTGAGCCGGGCCGGTAGAGCGCGATCCCGCGCCTGCGGAGGCGCGCCGGCTTTGCTGTGACGCGCGGAACACCCTTGACGCGGAGGCATGCTCATCCTAGGATGAAGCGCGCTTTATGGATTTGAGTGTGCGGCAAGTCCTGGTTCTGCCGGTCGCCGTCGCTGTTCGTGACGGCGCCGCGGGGGCTTGTCTCGCGTAAGTGCGCTTTCGCTCGAGGACCCACGGCTGCCCAAACGGTCGTGGGTTTTTTTATGCCCCGGCCCGGCAGCGGAGACAAATCAATAGTATAGAGAAATGAAGAAGACAAGAAAACCGAGCAGTGTCCGATCAGAAGACAGCGTGACCGCGGCCCCATCCGTGGACAAGGCGGGGGCTGGGCCGGTCATGTTGGGCAGTCAGGTTCTCGTTGCCAGTCTTGAACGCGAGGGCGTCGAAGTTATCTTCGCGTACCCTGGTGGCGCCAGCATGGAAATCCACCAAGCGCTCACCAAGTCGAGCCAAATCCGAGTGTGTCTGCCTCGTCATGAACAGGGTGGCGCATTTGCGGCTGAAGGTTACGCGCGGGCTTCGGGAAAAGTCGGTGTGTGCATGGCCACGAGTGGGCCGGGGGCGACGAATCTGGTGACTGGGATTGCGGATGCCTACATGGATTCGGTGCCGATCGTGGCCATCACGGGTCAGGTGGCAAGTTCGATGATCGGCAAGAGTGCTTTTCAGGAAACAGATATCTTCGGGGTTACTCTCCCGATTGTTAAGCACAGCTATCTCGTCACGGCGGTCGACGATCTGCCGCGGGTCATCAGTGAAGCCTTCTATGTTGCCAGGACCGGCCGACCCGGGCCCGTAACGGTCGATCTGCCCAAGGACATCCAGCAACAACGCACACGGTCGGTTTCCCCCCCCGGTGTTTCGCTGCGAGGTTATGATCCGGACTTGCGCGCGGACGAGCAGTCGCTAAACGACATTGTTGGACTGATCGAGAAGTCAGCGCGGCCAGTGTTGTACGTTGGAGGCGGGATCATCTCGAGCGGCGCAACGGACGAACTGCGCCGCTTTGTCGAAGCCACTCAAATACCGGTGGCTACCACCCTGATGGGCATTGGAGCGATTCCTGAATCTCACCAGCTCTCGCTTAAATGGCTTGGCATGCACGGCGCCGCGTACGCCAACTGGGCGGTTGCCGAATCTGACTTGTTGCTGGCTTTCGGGGTGAGATTTGACGATCGGGTGACGGGCAACGTGAGCAAGTTCTGCGAACAGGGCACGATAGTCCACATCGACATCGACGACTGCGAAATAGACAAGAACCGCAAAGTACACTTGCCAGTTGTCGGAGATATCCGTGACGCGTTAGCTCGGCTCAACGCGATGCTGCTACATCGGACGCCAATGAAGTCTTTCGCGGCCTGGCACAAAAGAATCGCTGAGCTCAAAGCGAAAGGTCCGCTCCACTACAAAGTCACCGAGGAAGTGCTAAAGTCGCAGCACGTGCGCGATCACATGGGAGGAGACGCGACGCAAGTGGTTCTTCCACAGGAAGCGGTTGCCACGCTTTGCGAACTCACCGGCGGAGAGGCGATCATTGCAACCGGTGTTGGCCAGCACCAGATGTGGGCCGCGCAGTTCTACAACTTCAAACACCCTCGTCAGTTCCTTACCAGCGGTGGATTGGGCTCGATGGGCTTCGGATACCCCGCCGCGATAGGCGCCAAGGTGGCGTGCCCTGACCGGCAGGTAATTGACATCGACGGCGACGGGTCGTTTCTCATGAATGTCCAGGAACTGGCTACCGCGCACATTGAAGGCATTGCGGCCAAAGCAATGATCCTCAACAACCAACATCTCGGCATGGTGGTTCAGTGGGAGGATCGATTCTACGGCGGCACCCGCGGCAACACGTACCTGGGTGACCCCGACAATCGAAAGCAAGTCTACCCCGACTTCGTTGCAATCGCTAAGGCCTTCAACGTGCCTTGCGAACGGGTCATCTGCCGCAAAGACCTCCGCGGCGCGATCCAGAGGATGCTTGATTCCGACCAACCTTACCTGTTGGACGTTATCACTCCATATACCGAACACGTCCTCCCGTTCATCCCGGCGGGACGGACGGTGAACGAAATGATCTGGGCGTAGCGATCGTACGCTCCTACGAGGTCGCGATGCACTTGTCGCCGCGCGGTCTTGTGTTAAGCTGATGGCGCATGAGATGCCGCTACTGGTTGCTGGCCGCGCTGGTTTACCTGACTTGGGCCCGGGCCGCCGAGCGGGTCGTTGACCTTTCACGCGAGCAGCCTGGCCAGGTCCCAGCCTGCTTCCGAAGCGTTCTCGCCGGCGGCGGCCAGCAGGGCGACTGGCAGGTTCTCATTGACGATGTGCCGTTGACGCTTGAGCCGCTCACTCCGCAAGCACCTCGTTCTGCCAAAGTACCCGTGATCGCCCAGCTTTCTCGTGATCCGACCGATGAGCGATTTCCAATGTTGATACTCGATGACGAGGCCTATGGCGACTTCACCCTCACCGTGAAAGTGAAGACCGTGTCGGGCGCGAAAGAACAGATGGCTGGTATCGCGTTTCGCTTGCTGGACGAAAAGAACTTCTACGTTGTGCGCATAAGCAGCCTTGGCAACACATTCCGATTTTACCGTGTGTCACAAGGGACCCGAGGCAACCCGATCGGTCCGCAAGTGGAGATTCCCGCCGGTGTCTGGCACGAACTCCGCATCGAATGCCAGGGCAATCGAATCCGAACACGCCTCAATGGCCAGGAGCTTATCCCTGATCTGACTGACAATTCATTCAGCGAAGGGAAGATCGCGCTCTGGACCAAGTCGGACTCGGTCAGTTATTTCCGAGACTTCCATCTGGTCTACACACCGCGCGAGCCATTGGCTCGGGTCCTGTTGCGCGAGGCGCTGCAACGCTACCCGCGTATTTTGGCTCTGAGGATTGCCGCCACGACAAGTCGCCGACAGGAGCTGCATATCGTGGCAAGCGGCGACGAGGAGGACATTGGCAAGCCGGCCGGCCGTTACGAAAAGGAATGCATGGCCAAGAACACGGTCTTTGCCGGCAAAAACGGCAACCGCGCCATAGTCACAATGCCGCTCCGTGATCGGAACGGCGAGCCCATCGCGGCTCTCCGGATCGAGATGAAACGCGTCAGCGGCCAGACCGACCAGAACGCCGTCGGGCGCGCCACGCCAGTCGTCAAACTCATCCAAAGCCGCGTCCAGTCACTCAAGGAACTGACCGAATGAGCCCGCGGTTGCCATCGCGAATCGTTCGATCGTCAGAACTCCCCATGAACCGAACTTTCAACGCTCAACGCTCAAACTTCAACTTTCAACCGAGCTCCGCTGTGAATGTTGAGCGTTGGACGTTGTGCGTTAGAAGTTCCAGGTT
>JAXDCU010000172.1:0-4197 GCA_034677645.1 Verrucomicrobiia bacterium | reverse complement strand
GGTCCCGCGGTTCGACAGTAGAGCGGGAGCGCGCACCTCCTCCACGCCGCGGATGCCGTCTGATCAGGCAGTATGTTGTGCGGCCCGCCCGCGGCAGCATCCTGCTCCCGTTTCTCCGCGCTCTCTGCGCCTCTGCGTGAAAAAAAGAAACACAAGCCTCGCGCAGAGATCACCGAGCGCGCGGAGAACCACTCGGACTTGACCGGCCCAGCGTCAGATGCGCGTGGGCGAGGAAAACGCTCGCTGGCCGGTTCGAGAACCCAGCGCCAGAGCGACACGGCGAGAAGGCGATGACGGTCGGCCCGATTTGTCGGGTTGACTTTGAGGGTGTGCACTTGCACCATGCCATCGCGAAGTAGATTCCACTGCACTTGGAGTACTAATTATGCAAGAAACAAGTCCACTCTATGATGCCATCCTAAGAGGCGATGCTGTAGTAGCGCGGGAATTCACCGAGAAAGCGCTCGCCGCCGGCCAGGAACCGCTCAAGCTAGTCAACGAAGTCATGGTGCCGGCGATGGACGAGGTTGGGCGGCGTTTCGAGTGCAACGAGTATTTCGTTCCTGAACTGCTGATATCAGCGCGGGCCATGAAGGCGGCTCTCGATCTCATGCGGCCGCTTCTGGCCGCCAAAGGGGCGCAACCGGTTGGCCGAGTGGCGATCGGCACTGTCAAAGGGGATTTGCACGACATCGGCAAGAACCTAGTGGCAGCCATGCTCGAAGGTGGCGGATTCGAGGTGATCGACCTGGGCGTGAATGTCGCGCCCGAGGCGTTCATCGAAGCTGTCAAGGTGAAGCAGGCGAACGTTGTTGCCATGTCGGCTCTGTTGACCACTACCATGCCCGCGATGCGAACGACCATAGAAGCGCTCAAGAACGCGGGCCTCAGAAACCAGGTCAAGGTCATCGTCGGCGGCGCGCCCATCACCCAGAAGTACGCCGACGAGATCGGCGCCGATGGCTACGGTGAAAGCGCGCCGGCGGCAGTGGGCCTAGCCAAGAAGAAACTGGCTCAAAAAACCTGAGACCGCCGTCAACACGTTGTGTTGCGCCCCACAAATAATTCCCTCACGTAGCCCATGTTTCTCATACACCCGTTTCTGACTGCAAAAGCGATGTCTCTTGAACATGCACATCTGCGGGCTGGGACAACACAGTTACGATGAACGTTTTTTTCGCCAAGCTGCTCGCCGGCGGACCTGTCGTGACTGACGGCGCCTGGGGCACCGAACTCCAGGCGCGCGGTCTGGCTTCCGGCGAAATCCCTGACGCACTGAACGTCACAAGACCCGACCTTGTGGTTGAGGTGGCAAGCGCGTACGCCGAGGCCGGGAGCAGCGTGATCCTGACTAACACATTTGGCGCAAACCGCCCGCGGTTGGCCGGGCACGGATTCGAGACGCAAGTTGAAACCATCAACCGACGCGGCGTGGAGCTTTCGCGCCAAGGCGCCGCCGGACGCGCCTTCGTGTTCGCTTCGATCGGCCCAACCGGCCGTCTTCTGATCGAAGGAAACACCACCGCCGCTGAGCTGCGCGAAGCTTATACTCAACAGGCAAACGCTCTTGCCGCGGCCGGACCAGACGCCCTGGTCATCGAAACAATGTCCGACCTGGACGAGGCCAAGATCGCGCTGGAAGCGGCGAAGACAACTGGCCTGCCGGTTGTGGCATGCATGGTCTTCGATTCAGGCGCCCAAAAAGATCGAACGATGATGGGCGCCACGCCTGAGGAAGTGGCCGAACAGCTCAGGACCGTCGGGGCGGATGCCGTGGGGGCCAACTGCGGTGTCGGCATCGAGGCTTATGTGCCGGTGTGTCGCAGGCTGCGGGCGGCATCGGACTTGCCGGTCTGGATAAAGCCCAATGCCGGTTTGCCGAAGTTGGAAGGCGGACGATTGGTTTACCGCACGACACCGGAGCAGTTCGCCGAGCACGCCAAAGCTCTGGTCGCTGCCGGGGCGTCTTTTGTTGGGGGCTGTTGCGGCACAACGCCGGATTTCATCCGCGCGCTCAGAACAGCAGTCAGCCCTCGCTCCTGACGCGAGTTGCGGTTCGCATGATGGCTCGGCGGGAGTTGAATCCTGCAGAGGCTGACCGGTTACTTGTAACAAATGAGGAAGTCAGGACTGCTGAGCATATGTTTGTTGTCCATGTCAACATCCAGGTAAAACCCGAAACGGTTGATGCGTTCATCGCCGCCACGATGGAAAACGCCCGCCAGAGCATTCTCGAGCCAGGCATCGCACGATTCGATGTCTGCCAACGGACGGACGATCCTACTCGCTTTGTGCTGGTTGAGGTGTATCGCACCGCCGACGCTCCGGCGCGACACAAGGAAACGGCTCATTACGCCAAATGGCGCGACACGGTTGCGCCGATGATGGCGGTTCCGAGATCGAGCGCGAAATACAACGCACTGTTTCCAGACCAGCCCCGATGGTAGTCGTCAACGTGCCCTTCGAGTTCTCCACCGCCAGCAGGATTCTGTTCGGCGCTGGCACAATCGCCCAGATCGGCACACAGGCGCGATCCATGGGATGCCACGCGTTGCTGGTCACGGGCCGGAACGCCGCGCGCGCTGAACCAGTCCGTGCCCTCCTCGAAGCAAGTGGAGTTGGCGTGGTTTTGTTCCGCGGCGCGGGTGAGCCAACCATTGGGATGGTCGAAGAGTGTGTTGGCCGGGCGCGGGCCGAGCATTGCGATCTTGTGATCGGATTTGGAGGGGGGAGCGCGCTCGACACAGCCAAGGCCGTGGCGGTTCTGCTGACGAACGACGGTGCGCCGCTTAACTACCTGGAGGTGATTGGCGGTGGTCAGCCCATCGCTCGACCAGGAGCGCCATGCATCGCGGTCCCGACCACATCAGGATCGGGAGCGGAAGTGACCAAGAACGCGGTGTTGGCCTCCCCTGTCCACAAGGTGAAGGCAAGCCTCCGCGGCCCGTTTCTGCTGCCGCGCCTTGCCATTGTTGACCCCGAACTCACATACGGTGTCCCGCCCCCTGTGACTGCCACGACGGGTTTGGACGCGCTCACTCAGCTAATCGAGCCTTATGTCTGCACGCGGGCGAATCCGTTGACGGACGGATTCTGTCTGACCGGCATGCGTTTGGTGGCCCGAAGTCTGCATCGCGCTTGGAAGAATGGACGCGACATTGCCGCGCGGGAAGGCATGGCGTTGGCGAGCTTGTTCGGCGGGCTGGCATTGGCCAACGCCGGATTGGGCGCCGTCCACGGCTTTGCCGCTCCGATCGGGGCCGCGTTTTCGGCTCCACATGGCGCCGTCTGCGCCGCTTTGCTGCCCGCCGTGATGGAGGTGAACGTACGGGCGTTGCGCGCCCGCCAACCGCACGCGGACGCGCTGGCGCGTTACCAGGTGGTGGCTGAGATTCTGACCGACCGCAAAGGAGCGACACCTGAAGAAGGGGCGGTCTGGATTCGCGAGCTTTGTGTGGCCCTGGGCGTTGCAGGTCTATCCGCTCACGGGCTAACAGCCAGCGATGTACCCGTTCTCGTGGACAAGGCGGCAAAAGCCAGCAGCATGAAAGCCAACCCGATCTCTCTCACAGTGCCGGAGCTGGAAGAGATACTGCGAAGAGGCCACCCATAATGCGGAACATCAGAGCCGCGCGCGTGAGCAGGCGGTCCTGAGCCCGTCACCGACACCAGTCACGCTGTGTGGAGCAAGGTGTGCCTGGGTTGGGACCGCTCCCTTACGGTCGCGGCTCTGAAAGCGCGGGCTGAGTTCGACAGTCCAAAGCGCTCAGTGCTGACTTCTGGTTTTCCGCGGCCTCCGCGTGCTCTGCGCGATAGGATCGGGCGCGCAGAGACGCTGAGCACGCAGAGAAAGAGGAACAGTCTGAGTTTTTCTCCGCGCTCTCTGCGCCTCTGCGTGTAAAGAAGTAAGGCGAGCCTCGCGCAGAGACGCTGATCACGCAGAGAAAGAGGAACAGACAGAGTTTTTCTCCGCGCTCTGTGCGCCTCTGCGTGAAAAGAAAGAAAGCCGAGCCTCGCGCGGAGACGCTGAGCGCGCAGAGAAAGGGGACAGACTCAGAGTTCACGATCCATTGGATTCTGACCTGATCCCATTCCTGCGACCAAACACGTGAGAGAATTGGCGTAACCAACTTAGTTTCAACGATTGAATACACAGTATGGGCTCAGGACAAAACCGCGGTTGGAGGGAATTCATGC
>JAXDCU010000171.1:0-5426 GCA_034677645.1 Verrucomicrobiia bacterium | reverse complement strand
AATGGTGCTGGCGGATGGCCTGATCGCACTGGGCAATGTCTTTTGCCGAGCTCAGCAAGAGGATGTAGCCATGTTCCAAAACATGTTGCTCGTCCGCAGAAATGTTGCGGCGTTTTGATTTGCTCATGCCGCAAGCATAAAAAAGTGGAGAGAGGATTTCCCGAAAAAAATGCTAACTTCTTCTGTCGCAACTCGCCCCACCGATGAAAGGCCGCGCCCTGGGGTCGATGACGATCCGGTGGTGCTGCCAGCCGGCCTCAGTATGCGCTGCGTCTGGGATAGTGACCCACGCAGCAGTGTCGGGGCCGACACCATCATAGTACCTGATACCAGTGCCAGCGCTGCGAACGGACTGGTAGGCGAGGTAATCGTCGCCGTTGTAGTCGGACCCTTCACCTCTTAGCCTCACGTAGAAGTTCCGGTTGCCTGTGCCTTTGACGGCGTATATCCAGAAATCGAGCTGGTAGCTGCTGCCGCTTCGGGTGTTGGCCAAGTGAACTTGGGCGTCGGAACCGGCGCGCACGAGGAGCGCTTGGGAACCCGTGTGGGCGAGCCAGTTGATCAACTGGACTCCGCTGCCAGCAACGCCATCAACTGGATCATCGTCGGAAATGGCGCCGAAAGGCACAGCCGGATCGGCGTCAGAAGTGTCCTCCAGGCTGGTGGCAGCGGGGCTGTAGGTTTCAAAACCCTCGCTGAAGATGGTGGCGGCCGCGTGGACGACCTGAAGAACCAATCCAAGGAGCAAGAGAGGAAGGAAAGTGGCGATCAGCGATCTGGCGAGCCGGTTGTGTGGATACTTCTTGTGAATGAGCTGCGTGTTCATCGTTATTATGCTCCAGGTTTAGCAGTTAGCGGACCACAAACGCTTCGAGCCGCCCACCGACCTGGTGGGGCGATCGATCATAGCGCGTTAACGCACTAATAGACGAATCCCACAAACCAGTCAATAGGAATTCCTTGTCTGTGCGCCTTGCCCCACAAGTGCCTGAAAACCGGCTTGGCACTGAGCGAGCCTTTCGGCTAGCGTCACCGCCACATGACAAGCGCGCGGTGGGTCCTTGTGAGTTTGTTTCTCGCCGCTTTCCTGCTCCCGCTCCGGGCGCAGGAGCAGACCGAATTGGTCATAAACGCCCTGAGCTCGGATGGTCTGGTCGAGTACGACGAACAGACTGGAGTTGTCTCGGACCCGGCAGGCGTCATCGCACGGTATGGCGACGTGGAGCTGATCGCTCGCCGCCTCAAGTTCGACCGGCAAGCCATGTCAGTCGAGGCCGAAGGCAACGTCTGCCTCCAACGCGGCAAGGAGATTTGGACCAGCGATCGTATTCAGTACAATTTCGTCAGCCGCGAGATCAACGCCGCCGGATTCCGAACTGGCGTCTTTCCTTTTTTCGCGGCCGGCGAGGGGCTCCAATCAAACCTCACCAACCAAACTCACTCCGCCACCAATGCCTTTCTCACGACGGACGATGTCACTGAACCGGGCCATCGCATTCGGGCTAAACGGATCGTGTTCGTGCCGGGAAAGCACGTTGATGTGGAACGCGCCGTGTTTTATTCCGGGAAACTTCCGCTGTTATACTTGCCAAGCTACCGACGCCACCTGGAGCAGCACCCCAGCTTCTTCGCCCTCACGCCGGGCTATCGGAGTTTGTACGGACCGTACCTGCTCAGCAGATATCACTGGGCAGTCTCAACAAACGCCGACTTCGACTTTCGTCTGGACTATCGGGTTGAACGCGGTGTCGCCGGAGGCGTCGACTCTCACTACAACATCGGAAACTGGGGAGAAGGAGTCCTCCGCACTTACTTCCTGCACGACCATGACCCCGGTGTCGACCCGCTGAACTCGCGACCGATCGACCCTGACCGCGGCCGCATCGCCTTTTCGCACTCCGCCTTTCCACGCACGAACCTGAGCGTCAAGGCCCTCCTGGATCGACAGTCCGACGCTTACGTGGCTCACGACTTCTTCGAAGCCCAGTACCGCAAAGATGCCCAACCCAAGTCGTTTTTCGAAGTTGACCGGCTCTGGCCCAACTTCAGTCTGAATTTTCTCGCCCAACTGCGGGTCAACGATTTCTTTCAGACCGTCGAACGCCTGCCGGACGTCAAACTCACCGCGTTTCGTCAACAGCTGGGCGTCTCGCCTTTCTACTACGAGAGCGAAAGTTCGGGAGCATTCCTGCGATTCCGAACTGGAGATTACTTCGCGGCCACGAACTACTCCGCGTTTCGCGCCGACACATTGCATCAGCTCTTGGTTCCCCAGACTCTATTTGGCTGGCTGAATATCACGCCTCGGCTCGGAAGCCGGTTTACTTACTACGGAGCGGAGGACGACACCGGACTGGCCACGGACGAACAGAGACGCTGGGTTTTCAATACTGGCGC
The DNA here is from genome assembly GCA_034677645.1 of Verrucomicrobiia bacterium. Classification (GTDB taxonomy): domain Bacteria; phylum Verrucomicrobiota; class Verrucomicrobiia; order Limisphaerales; family J093; genus JAAYVR01. Next base: position 3,029 of record JAXDCU010000171.1, on the reverse strand, counting down.
CGAGCTCTCGTTCAAAGCCGCACGGGTGTGGTCCAACGCGCGCAGTGGTCTGCTGGACGTTACGCAACTGCGCCACATAATCGAGCCGTCCGTCAATTACTCATATGTCCCTGAGCCAAACCGCCGGCCGCAAGACCTGCCGCAGTTCGACTATGAGTGGTACTGCTACGAATTGCGCCCGCTCGACTCGCCCGACTACAACTCGATTGACGGCATCGATAGCCAAAACGTCATCCGATTCGGCCTTCACAACAAACTCCAAACCAAACGCGGCGGCCAATCTGACGATCTCGCTGACTGGGCTTTGTATCTCGACTGGCGTCTCAGTCCGCAAGATCGCCAGACAACGTTCGCTGACTTGTACTCAGACCTGGACTTCAAACCACGCTCTTGGCTGACGCTGAACTCCCAAGCCCGGTACGGCATCAATCAAGAGCGAATTCACCTCGCAACCCATACCGCCACCATAGAACCTAATGACTTATGGAGTTGGAAAATAGGCCACCGTTACGTGCGCGACATTGAAGCCCTGGAGCCTGATTCGGGTCACAGCCTGCTCTTGAGCAGTTTCCTGGTCCGCTTAGACCAGAACTGGGCGCTGCGCCTCCGTCATCATTTCGATGCCCGCAACCATGTACTGCAGGAACAACACTACACGCTCTACCGCGATTTCCGTAGCTGGACCGGGGCGCTCACGTTCCGCCTCCGCGACAACAAAGCCGGCGACTCCGACTTCACGGTTGCCTTCATGTTGTCGCTCAAAGCATTTCCGCGTTTTGGACTGGGCCAGGAAAGCAGCGATCCTGACGCCTTGTTTGGCAATTAGCCAGCTTGCGGCGAGCGGGCTGGTTGGTTTCAGGCTGCTCGGTTCAGAATCGCTCGAACATCGAGCACCTCGGCGTCGACATTGGAATCAGAGTGGGACAATCAACATGCCCCACAGAGCGAGTGTTGGTAGTTCAACCCGCCCATCTTCAAGCGTGACCTGCGCTTCTGGAGCATCGGGAGTGACCCAGCGACCAGTCCTTCGATCCCGCACCCCCAGTCTCTCAACGTCGAGCGTGAGTTTAACGCCCTTTATCGGCCTCACGTCGTCGCATGCCGCGTCATAGTCGTAGTTCAAGACATGTATCACCGCCGAGCCTGCCTTGACACGTGGCAGCACGCGCACGGGCCCCTCTGCCCGCACCTGCACGGCCGGCTGAACCGCGGCGAGCGCCTTCTCCGCACTGGCAAAAACGCGCTTGTTCCTGACGCACCGCTCGACAAGGTCAAGGTCCGAGGGCAGCAACTCGGAACGGTCCGGTATCAGAAGCGCATCCGCCCTTTCAAGACTGGAACGGTCAAGCCCGTGTTCGACAATTTCGTCGCCGCCGAGCAGAACACGATATGACACGTTCTTCGCCGTGAGCCGACTAGATAAGTCAATCCACCGGCCTGGGTCTTTCACGAACGAACGATGTGGGAGAACAATCGCGACGTCGGCATGGTTCTCGTAACCATCGAACCATTGGGCATTCGATCGAACGAACTTATAGAGTGGAGCGAATTCCTCCTTCGGACCCTGATACCAATGAGTGCCCTTCTCATCCGTATAACACCATTGTCGATGCGGGGCCATTAGACAGTGGCCCGCCGCATAGGAGAGCGCAATCCAGCTGCGCACTAGCCCGTGGAGACTGTGTTCTTTGATGAACGCCCAGTCGCCCCCGCTCGCCGTCGCCGCGTACGGACGGCCTACGGCATCCGCAAGGCGATAAGCGAGCATGGGCGCGTCAGGGACGGAACGAGCGCCGGCATGGTGATCGGTCTCGGCGCTGAACAAATCCAACGTCTGGTAATCGCACAGATGACGCGGCCAGAGCAGCCCCGCATTCGCGCCCATGGGAACACGGTGGCCGGCTGTGGTGTTTGCGACGTCGTGCAACTCGCGCATGAATGCCGCCGCGGCTCGACATTGGTAAACCGTCCATTCAGACCAGAGCGGATGTTGCGATGGGCTGCGCTCCCCCGGTTTCCCATTGGAAATCCACTCCCGGACCTCGGCGCGAAAATCATAATCTTGCGCTCGCACAACTCCCAACCGCTCGATTTGGGCCGCGGGGAGAGATTTCAAACGCATGCGGAATCCTTTGACGCAGCGATCACAAAAGCAAATGCCCACCCACAAACCTCCAGCGGTGCCCAGGTGATCGTCAACGTGGACGCCGCAGGCTCCCGCCTTCAAGGTCTCGACGACGCGCTCGCGCAGGTATTGACGAAACAGAGGTTGTTGCGTGCAACACCACCAATATGGGACGCCCTGATGCTGGTGATCGGTGAGCCACGGCACTTTCACGGGCTGGCCGTTCACATCTTGGCATAGCCCGTCCCTGTAGGCCTGTGGGAATCTCTCGTAGTAGCGGCTGAACTCAGTGACCATTCCGACGCTGCCGAAGAACCTCAACCCTTTGGCGGCCTCTAGCGACGCCGGCGTCGGTTTGCCACCCCATGCCACAACTGTCGCTCCGTAGTCAGCGTACGTCGAAGCATCAGCCTGGTACATGAACACGACATCCGACCGTTCGACAACCGCGGCACCCAAGGGACATGCAGCCAAACCGCTCAACAAGAGAATGACAACTAAACGCTTCATCATACTGGCTCGCCTAAGACCAGCAGGGTGACGCCCCCGCGCAGCCTTGCGGTCGAGTCTCCGTCAAGGTGCCACCCGTCAAATCGCGCAAGGCCGGATCATGGCTCAACCTCGTGTTCGCTTCAAGCTTCCCACAAGACCGCATGAGTACACCGGTGCATTTCACGCTCTTGCGTTTGCTCGCTGATCGACCGAGGCCGGACTCAGGCAAGAGGTCTTTGCTTTCTGTCCGAGTTCCGCGTTTACGCTGCTACGAGGAGCAGAGCGGTTGCCCCGGTCGGCCTGCCTGCCGTAACCGTGGCTTAGTGGTCATGAACGCAAATAGGGTGACGTTCGCGGCTAGGGATTTTGGGCGCAGGCGAGGCGGGAGCGACGAGCATACCCGCCAAGAGGT
>JAXDCU010000170.1:0-3507 GCA_034677645.1 Verrucomicrobiia bacterium | reverse complement strand
AATGGTGCTGGCGGATGGCCTGATCGCACTGGGCAATGTCTTTTGCCGAGCTCAGCAAGAGGATGTAGCCATGTTCCAAAACATGTTGCTCGTCCGCAGAAATGTTGCGGCGTTTTGATTTGCTCATTCCGCAAGCATAAAAAAGTGGAGAGAGGATGTCCCGAAAAAAATGCTAACTTCTTCTGTCGCAACTCGCCCCACCGATGAAAGGCCGCGCCCTGCTGAATCCGCGGCGCACCTGACGCTTGCATTGTGGGGCAGCGGGCTGTTGAATGCGTGCCACGCAATAATGAGGACGACACTAATTGCCGCACCGTCCGAGTGCTCCGATTTCGTTGGCGGGCTGAACCGCCCTCGGTTCGTCGACGGGGCCGACCGACGCGAATCAACGGATGAGTGATGGAAACGATCCTCTTCTACTGTTTCTCGGTCCTGGCGCTCTTGTTTGGTTTCCTGGTGGTAGCGAATCCGTTGAGCCGGAACCCTGTCGCAAGCGCGATGTTTCTTGTGCTGACGATATTGTCATTGGCGGGTTTCTTTGTGCTATTGCACGCGTTTTTTTTGGCGGCGGTACAGATTCTAGTATACGCGGGCGCGGTGATGGTGCTTTTCCTGTTTGTGCTCATGGTTTTGAGTGTGGAGGAGGAGCGGCGCCGGCGCGTTGGGAGGTTCGCGTTGATAGTGGGTGGCGGGAGCGTTCTGGCGTTGTTGGCGGTGTTCGGGGCGGCTTTGGCCGGCGGCGCGTCGGTGTCTGGCGGTCCGGCGATTGAGGGTGACGCGCAGGCGCTGGGCAAGCTCCTGTTCAGCAGGTATCTGTTGCCGTTCGAACTTGTGGCGGTGCTGGTGCTGATTGCGGTGGTCGGCGTTGTGTTGTTGGGCAAGAAAAGGACCCAGCCGACGCGACCGCCAGGGGAGATAAGCCGTGTCCGAGATGAGCGTGGGTCTTGAACATTACCTAGTGGTGAGCGGGTTGCTTTTCGGCCTGGGGTTGCTGGGTGTTATGTTGCGCCGCAACCTGTTGGTCGTATTCATGTCGATCGAGCTGATGCTGAACGCGTCGAATCTGGCGTTGGTGGCCTTTTCCCGTTTCAACCGGCACTTGGACGGTCAAGTCATGGTGTTTTTCGTAATCACGGTGGCCGCGGCCGAAGTGGCGGTTGGGCTGGCCTTGATTGTCGCTTTGTGCCGTCTGCGCCTGAAGCCGGATGTGGAGGAACTGACGACGCTGAAGTTGTAGTACGTGGTGAGTTATGTCTGGGCCTGAACAACTCGCGTGGGGAACGCTCTTACTGCCGCTGCTGGCGGCGGCGTGCGTCACTCTGTTCGCGTTGAGGCGGCCTGCCATGAGCGCCATTCTGTCGATCGGCGCCGCGTCGGGTGTTTTTGTCCTGAGCGTGGGGCTCTTTGCAAGTCTGCACGGCGCTCCCCCGCGCGAGGTGGCGGTGACTTGGCTCAGTGTCGGCGGGTTGGAGATTGAATTGGGGCTTCGACTAGACGCGCTGAGCCTGTTGATGTTGTTGGTTGTGACGGGCGTGAGTTTGACGATTCACGTCTTTTCGTTGGGTTACATGAGAGGCGACCGGTCGGCTGGGCGTTACTTCGCGGGGCTGAGTCTTTTTCTGTTCGCCATGCTCGCGATTGTGCTGGCGAACAATTTTCTTTTCTTGTTTATCGGGTGGGAGCTCGTCGGAGTGTCAAGTTATCTCCTGATCGGTTTCTGGTACGACCGCCCGGCCGCGGCAGATGCGAGCAAGAAGGCTTTTCTGGTGAACCGGCTTGGCGATTTTGGATTTTTCGCGGGGTTGTTGGTTGTGTGGACGGCGATGGGCACCTTGGACTTTGGCGAGCTTGAAGGGAAACTGGCCGCGAATCCTCAGAGCCTAGGCGGGCTGACGTCGGTGGCGGGGCTGTTGATCTTCTGCGGCGTTCTTGGGAAGTCCGCCCAGTTCCCGCTTCACGTCTGGCTGCCGGACGCCATGGAGGGCCCGACACCGGTGAGCGCGTTGATACACGCGGCCACGATGGTGGCTGCCGGCGTTTACCTGCTTTGCCGCGTCTTTTTTCTGCTGGCGCTTCCAGGGTCGATTGCGCTCGAAGTGATTGCGTGGGTGGGAGCGTTCACTGCGTTGCTAGCCGCGCTCATCTCGATACAGCAGAACGACATCAAACGTATTTTGGCGTACTCGACGCTATCGCAACTCGGGTACATGGTGATGGCCGTGGGCGTAAGCGGCGCAGCGCGTTCGCCCGTTCCGGCGATGTATCATCTCACGACGCACGCGTGCTTCAAGGCGTTGTTGTTCTTGGGCGCCGGTTCGGTGATTGTGGCTTTGCATCACCAACAGGACATCTGGCGCATGGGCGGCCTGCGAAGGCGGATGCCCCTGACTTTCGTGACTTTCCTTGTCGCGGCGCTGGCTTTGTGCGGCCTCCCGCCATTCAGCGGTTTCTTCAGCAAAGACGCGATTCTGGCGGCGGCGCTATCGGCTGACGTGGGAGGTCGGAGTGTGCTTTTTGGCGCGGGCGTATTGGTGGCGGGGCTGACCGGGTTCTACATGACGCGCCTGGTCGTCGTCGTGTTTGGTGGCGCATCCAGAACTCAGGCCGCGGACCACGCGCGCGAATCGCCTTGGATTCTGACGGTGCCCTTGCTGGTGCTGGCGGTGCCAAGCGCGCTGTCCGGCTTCTGGGGGATCGACGTCGCGTACGCGCGTCAGTTCGGTGTCAGCCACCCGGCGGATACGGGAGGAATCGTCGCGCGACTGACAGGCACATTCGCGCACGCGCCGGCCGCGGCCTTCGGCGGGTTGGCCACGGCTCTGGTGGGAATTGGGGCGGCGGCGGTGTGTTATTGGAGAGCGCCGCAAGACGGGCTTTCGAAATGGTTGGGAGCAGTGGGTCGATGGATGCGGGATCGATTCTACATCGACGAGGCTCAGGCCGCGCTCAACTCCTGGACACAGGAGCGACTCGCTTGGCTGGCGGATGTGATCGACCGGTGGGTGATTGGCGGGGCGATGGTGCGCGGGGCTCACGGCGCGGTCTCGCTGGCGGGCAGGTTGCTGCGACTGACACAGACCGGCAATCCGCGGACGCATGCGGTCCTGTTCGCCGCGGGCGTGGCGGTTGTGGTGTTGATCGTTCTGGTGCGGTGATGCCATGAATCCACTTACGCTGACGATTATCGCGCCGTTGGCCGCCGCGGCCGTGGTTGTATTGATTCCGCGGAACCTGCAGTTTCTGTGTCGTTTGTTTGCGCTGTGTTCGACGTTGCTGTCGATGCTCTTTGCGATCTGGGTGTTTGTAGGGTTCGAGCCGGGCGCACCGGGACTTCAGTTTGAACATCAAGTGTCATGGGTAGCGTCGCTGGGCATTGGCTATCATGTGGGCGTGGATGGGCTGAATGTGGGTTTGGTTTTGATGGGTGCGGTTGTCGCTTTCGGGGCGGCTTGTGTTTCCCGTGAAGTGACGGAAAGGCAGAAGGAGTACTATGTGCTCCTGTTGCTC
>JAXDCU010000169.1:0-2686 GCA_034677645.1 Verrucomicrobiia bacterium | reverse complement strand
GCTCATCCGCGTCGAGAAGCTCTCTCAGGGAACTCTTGACACGTTGCTTGTTCATCCACGTGAAGTGTTCCGACCCGCCATCCTTGCTGGCGCCGCCGCAATTGTCGTGGTCCACAACCATCCCAGCGGCGACCCAACGCCCAGCGAACAGGACGTCAAGGTCACACGCGACCTGATCCGTGCCGGACAGTTGCTGAAGATCGAGGTGCTTGACCACGTTATCCTCGGACACCGAACCGCCGGGTGCGACCGCGACTTCGTTTCGCTGCGCGAGCTCGGGTATTTCTACACGTAAACCTCTGGCGGGAGGTTGGTCAGGGCCACTGGCTGCGTCACACCTCCGAGCGTATGGGAGAGGAGCGTCTGCTGGCCGCGCTTTTCAAGTCCCAGCGCCGGAGCCAACGAGCGTCAGGAGCAGTTTCCGAATTTCGTTCAGACGCGCCTTCGGAGAGCGCCGACTCAGCCTCGGAAACTTCCCATCCACCATGATGTATTCGCCTTCACGAGTCAGCATTAGTCTGTCACCGCGGGTTTCGATGGATGAGACTCCGCACCGTGCCGCCAGTTGCCTGAGTAACGTGACCAACAGAAGAAGCTCAACCGCGGCTGGCGGAGGTCCGAATCGGTCGCGCAGTTCGTCGCGGAGCGCGTCGATCTCGGCCCGTTCAGTTGCCTGGGCGAGTTTGCGGTAGAACTCGAGTCGGTGCCTGGCTTCCGTTACATACTCAAGCGGAAGAACGGCCGCGGCACGACAAACCGGTCGAGACGGTTCCGCCGCCGGCTCGTACACTGTCTCGACGCTGCTGGTCCAGGTTGCGACTTCGCGAGGGACCTCGATGTCGAGGTTGGTCATGCGTTTGGTCTGAAGTCGCTTGACGGGCGCGGCGGGCGGTCCGTCGCTCAAGGCAGTCGGAGCGAAATTCAGGAAATCGAAGTGCATCCTGACTTCGGAGCGTGGTTTGATCGCTTGGCCCTTGAGCGCCGCAATGCTGCGCTTGAGCAGATGGCAATAGAGCTCGAAGCCGATCGCATTGATGTGGCCACTCTGTTCGGGGCCGAGCAGGTTTCCCGCGCCCCGGATTTCGAGATCGCGCAAAGCGATCCTGAATCCGCTGCCTGGTTTGGAGAACTGTTTGATCGCGGAGATGCGTTTGCGAGCGTCGGCTAGCAGAGCGGCATGCCGTGGAATCAGCAGGTACGCGTAGGCCTGGTTCTTGTAACGCCCAACCCTGCCTCGCAACTGGTACAGGTCGCTCAGGCCGAACCGGTCGGCGCGATCGATGAGGATGGTGTTTGCGTTTGGTATGTCGATGCCGCTTTCGACGATCGTCGTCGAGAGCAAGACGTCGATCTCGCCATTGACGAACCTCGTCATCGTCCGTTCGAGAGAATCCGAATGCATCTGGCCGTGTCCAATCCCGATCCTTGCCTCGGGGACAAGGCCGGCAAGCCGGCGGGCCGCCGCCTCAATGTCGTGAATCCGGTTGTGAAGATAAAAAACTTGCCCGCCGCGGCCAAGCTCGCGCCGGATGGCGTCTCGGATCAGGCGCTCGTCGTATGGCGCGATTATTGTTTCGACCGGCAGTCGATCGTGGGGTGGCGTTTCGATGCTGCTCATGTCCCGGGCGCCTGCAAGCGCCAGGTAAAGCGTCCGAGGAATCGGGGTGGCGCTCAGGGTGAGAACGTCCACGAGCCGGCGCAGCCGCTTGAGCTGTTCCTTGTGGGAAACTCCGAAGCGCTGTTCCTCGTCAATGACAACCAGGCCCAAGTCCTTGAAGACGACATCCGGCTGCACGAGCCTGTGCGTCCCGATCACAATGTCGACCGCGCCGGAGCCAAGGTCGCGCAGCACGCGCTGCTGATCCCGCTGGCCGCGGAATCGCGACAGCAGCTCAATGCGCAGCGGGTAATCGGCCATGCGCTCGCTGAAAGTGTTGAAATGCTGCTGAGCCAGAACCGTTGTCGGTACGAGAACGGCCACCTGCTTGCCGGCCAGAACCGCCTTGAAAGCGGCGCGGATGGCGACTTCCGTTTTGCCGAAGCCGGCATCGCCGCAAACCAGGCGATCCATGGGCCTCGGACGTGACATGTCTTGCTTTGTCTCCTCGATCGCATGCATCTGATCGGGCGTTTCCTCGTATACAAACGCGCTCTCGAACTCGCGTTGCCAAGGAACGTCAGGCGGGAACGCAAAGCCAGCCTCCGCGTCTCGCGCGGCTTGCACTGCCAGCAGGTCGGCGGCCAAATCCTGTACCGCGTCAGTAGCGGCGGCTTTCACCTTCAGCCACCTGTTACCGCCCAGCCTGTCAAGCTGTGGGCGGGCTTTGCCGGCGCCGATGTACTTGGTGACCAGGTGCGCCTGCGTTGCTGGCACGTGCAGCAACGGTGAGGGCTGGCCCTCCTGGCGCGGCGCGTACTCAATCACCAGGCATTCCTCGCCTGACGTGGGTTCACTCAAATCGTCCTTCTTGCGCGGAGGAGGACTCAGACTTCGCAGACCAACAAAACGGCCAATGCCACACTGCAAGTGCACGACATAATCGCCGGGTTCGAGATTGGTGAAATCGACCTCGATGCTTCGGCCCGCGGCAGCTCCACGCCTTGATCTGAGCCGGCGCGGCCGCTGTATCTTGTACCGACCAACAACCTCGGCATCCGTCACAACCACAAACCGCGAATCGCTAGC
>JAXDCU010000168.1:0-7404 GCA_034677645.1 Verrucomicrobiia bacterium | reverse complement strand
TGGCACACTGCCCATCGGCCAGGACCGGTACAAAATCTTTCGCAAACACAGCGACCTCACCGATCCGCCTCCTGACCGAGCCTGGGTTTTCATGGACGAACGAGAGGACAGCATCAACGACGGCCTATTCCAGATCAACCTTAAGGCTCGTGGTATGCTGGCTAAGATTGTCGATTATCCGGCCAGTTACCACAATCGCGCGGCCGGGATTTCATTTGCCGACGGTCACGTGCAGATTAAGCGCTGGATTGACCGACGGACTACCCCGGAGCTCCGCCCCAGCCAGGCCATTCAACTGGACGTCCTCTCCCCCGACAATCCCGATGTAGCTTGGCTGCAGGATCGGTCCAGCAGTCCCATCGCGCATTGATCGGCAGTGCGGCTGCTTCAAACGTGCATCTGTCGTACTCGTTGGCAGAGCGCGTTTCGTTGAAAGTGGAGGCTCCCCATGAACCTGTGCATTCCCCGGTAGGGCGAGGCTCCAGCCGAGCCGCTCACAGCCTGTGCAGTATATCGCGGCCCGGCTCCGCGGGAGCGTCGCCCTACCGGCCGGATTCGATGGCAGTTGCCGGCTACTTGCCGTTCAACGCGCGTCTGAGAGCGGCAAGGCACCGCTCGTTTTCGGAAGGTAACCCTACAGAGATACGTATGTGCTCCGGCAGTCTGTATCCTCCCATGGGGCGGACGATCACGCCCAACTTTTGCATCTTCTCGAACACACTTTGACCATTGCCCACACGCACAAGAATGAAGTTCGCCGCCGAAGGCACAAACTCGAGCGGCCACTGACGGAATGAGCGTTCGAAGAAACTGAGTCCCACGCGGTTGTTTTCGCGTGTGCGGCGCAAGTGCTCCGTATCGTCCAGTGCCGCCGTTGCGGCAGCCTGGGCGGCGGAGTTGAGGTTGAACGGCTGTCGAGCCTTTTCAAGAGCGGCGATTACAGTGGGATGGCCAATGCCGTAACCAACCCGCAATCCAGCCAGGCCGTGGATTTTCGAGAAGGTCCGGGTCAGCAACAGATTCGTCCGACCTGATCTGAGTCTCGGGAGAAGATCGATGGGGTGTTCGAGGAAGTCGATGTAAGCCTCGTCCATAACGACGAGGACGTGAGGGGGGACGGATTCGATCAGATCGAGAACCGCTTGCTGGTCGGCGAGTGTGCCTGTTGGATTGTTTGGGTTTGCCACGAACATGACTTGGGTGCGATCGGTCACCGCGGCGCGCATTGCGGCGAGGTCGTGCCCGTAGGCGCGCGCGGGAACGATGACCAGTTTGCCGCCGAACAGGTGAGTCACGATTGGGTACACCGCGAAACAGTATTCCGAGACAATCACCTCGCTATTTGGCGTGATCAGGGCGTGCCCGACCAGTTCGAGCACTTCGTTCGAGCCATTGCCCAGAATGAGCATGGCCGGGTCAACGTCGAGCTCGCGGGCCAGACGCTGTTTCAGGTGATATGCGTTTCCGTCAGGATAAAGGTGCAGACTTGGGAGCATGCGGCGCAACGCATCGAGCGCGCGGGGCGAAGGTCCGAGCGGGTTCTCGTTCGAGGCGATTTTGATCAGGTCATCAGGCGGGAGGCCTAACTCGCGGGCGACCTCCTCGATTGGGCGGCCAGGTTGATAAACAGGCAGGTTCAGTAGAACCGGGTTGAAACGCAGTACAGCCGCGCTCTCGCTTTTGCGTGGGGCAATGCTGGACTTCTCGGGAGTGTTCGTCATGGGCGTATCGTTGTGAATGACCGTCGGCTAATCCGGCGCCAAAGTCAAACCTGCTCGCCTGGTAGCGTTTGGCCCGACCCCGGATAGAGCAGGTTGTAATCGATTGCTTGGACACCGAGCATCACGGCGACGCCCAGGATGTCGTGGGCGCTCGATCCGCGCGATACGCACGCGGCGGGCCTGTCCAATCCGAGCAGAATCCTGCCGTAGGCATTGGCTCGCGCAACGTGTTGCAGCAGTTTCGTCGCGATGTCGGCAGAGGCAATCTCGGGAAAGATCAGGACGTTGGCGAGGCCAGCCACAGGGCTGTCCGGGGCCTTGTTCTGAGCCACCTCACCAATCAATGCCGCGTCCAACTGCAGCTCGCCATCGAAGTCGGCTTCGAGCCCCTTCAGGGCGGCTTTCTGTCTGGCCAGAGCGGTGGCCGCCTGGACTCGGCCGACTGAAGGGTGGGCGGCGCTGCTCCTCGTGGAAAAAGAGAGGAGCGCGACACGCGGCCGATCGTGCAGCAGGTGCCTGGCCAAAGACGCTGTCGCGACAGCGATGTCGCTCAGTTGCTCCACGGTTGGCTCCGGGATCACGCCGCAATCCGCCATGAACATAACGCCCTCGTTTCCGAACTTGGAGTCTTCCAACTCTGCGGCCATGCAACTTGACACAGCGGAAGTTTGTGGCGCGACTCTGATGATCTGGAACAGTGGGCGCAAGACGCTTGCGGTGGTCTGGTTGGCTCCCGCAACAAGGCCGTCAGCCTGGTGCATCGCGACCATCATCGCCCCGAAGTAACTAGGCTTGGTGATTGCCTGGCGGGCCTCTTGTTCTTGTACTCCATCCGATCGCCGGAGCCGCATGAACCGCCGCACAAAAGAGTCAAGTTCGGCGCTGGCCTCCGGATCGATTATCCGCACTCCATCCAGCGAGACGTTCAAACGCGAAGCCGCCTCATTGACGCGGTCGCGGTCGCCAAGCAACATCGGCGCGCCAAGTCGAAGGGAATGGAATTGCCGAGCCGCCAGCAGCACCCGCGGTTCCGTTCCCTCCGGGAACACAATCCTCTTTGGATGCCTTTGCAGCTTCTCGATCAGCCGTCCAACAAAACGCATGGCAAAAGAGTAAGAGGACCAAAGCCACCCTGCAACCGTCATTCCGCATGTCGTCGTGTGCGGTCCTCGATATTCTCCTGCAATACCGTCCTAGTTGACCTCGCGGCAAGTCGTTCAACGCCCGCGACGAGAGCCTCCATGGTGTGTGGCCGAGCCTCCACATCTGTCTTGAGCGACAACGCTGCAAGCGCTTTGGTGGTTTCCGGGCCAATTGAAGCGAGCCTGAGACCCGGAAACCGTCGCCGCAAGTCGGTCAAGCTGAAACGACGATTGCAGTTCACGACTGTTGAGCCGCTAGTAAACGTGATCCAGTCCGCCCCGCGTTGAACCAAGCTCGCGGCCGCGCCGTTCAGGTCCTCCGTCTCCAGCGCCGTGCGATAGCATGCGATGTCATCCACGATAGCGCCTTTTTCCTCGAGAAGCGTCGGGAGCTCCGGCGTCGCAACCTCGGCTCGCAACAGCAGGATGCGGAGGTTGTCGAGACTGCCCTCCGCTGCCAGATCACGCGCGAGCACCAAAGCAGTGCCATCCTTTGACACCAAGTCAACTTTCAGATGCAGCGCTTCAATGCATGCCGCCGTCGCGGAGCCCACGGCCGCTATCCGCACCGCGCCAAGGTCTCGCAAGTCCTCAAAGCCGCGGAAGAAGTAGTTAAAGAATGCTGTGACGCCGTTTGCGCTGGTGAAGACGAGCCAATCATAACATCCAAGCCCGGCCAATGCCTCCAGCAGAGGCTCACGCTTGGTAGGCGGTTCGGTTTTGATGCATGGAACCTCGAGTACTTCGGCGCCGCGCTCGGACAGCAGGCGCGCCATATGCTCCGCCTGATCGCGCGCACGCGTCACAACCACGCGCTTGCCCGACAAGGGGAGCCGTTCGACCCAAACCGGCCGCTTCCGCAACGCCGCGACTTCTCCAACCGCGACAATCGTCGCCCACGTGAAATCGGCTGCTTCCGCTTGTGCCTTCATTCCGCCGAGAGACCCTGTGATGCTCTCTAACCGTCCGGTCGCGCCGGGACGAATCAATGCCACCTGCTCACCGGCCGCAAGCCCCACGGCCAGAAGGTGCTTCAACAGCCAATCGATTGGGCGAAAGGCGCCAAGTATCACTCTCGTGCCGGGCGTCCGACAAAGCTGGTCCCAGTTGATAACTGGCCGAGGACCTGACGTGTCGGCAACGAACACCGTGTAACCCGATCCGCACAAGTTGTGTGCCAGCGGGATGCCAGTGTGCGCGGCCGCGGCGGAGAGGAATGGCACGCCAGGCACCACCTCAATCCGCGCCCCAGCCTCCGCTATGAATCCGACCTCGGCAATGCCTGGCATGTCGAGACATGGGTCGCCATTCAGTAGTCGGACCACGCGCCTTCCGGTTTCGGCTTTGCCGATCAGCAGCCGCGCGATCTCCTCAGAGCCGGGGCTGAGGTCGGGCCCCAGTACAATGCGTTCGGCACGCGCCGGTATGAGTCTGACCAATTTCGCGTTCGCCGTTGCGTCATGGACTATCACGTCCGCCAACCCAATCAACTCAACCGCGCGCATTGTCAGCAAAGCCGGGTCGCCCGGGCCAGTGCCGACCAAGCAAACCATGCCGGACCGTTTCATGGGCCTCACGATACGGTCAGTTGGCCCCACAGCGCAATGAGGTTGATAAGACCCGCCATAGGATTTTCAAGGCAGTCGCCTGCCATCCAGGTCATGTTCGACGCAAAAGATGTTCCTGTGAACATGCTCCGTGGCCTTGAACCGGCCGGCAGGGACACGTTCTACCGCGTCCCCGTTTGTTGGGTGAAATCAGGGACCGAGTGGAACCGGTCCCTGCCATGTGGTCATGGCGATTGGCTCTACCATTGGTCTTGAAAAGCGCGTGCCTTTCAGGCATCATCCAGTCCCAGATAGCAACAAAGGAGTGAAAGTTATGAGGCGCCAGATGCTTCTTACGGGCGCGCTTGCGTGCTTGGTCGCGGGAGGGATTGTAATCGTCCGGGGGCAACCCACTGAAGGTCTTGTGGCTTATTACGCCTTCTCAGGAGACGCCACTGACCTTGGCTCGAATAGCTTCCACGGAACCGTTCACGGCGCCACATTGGGCCCCGACCGCAAAGGCCAGCCGAACATGGCCTACACGTTCAACGGCACCAGCGACTACATCGACCTGGGCAACTCCGCCTTGTTCCGGCCCACTGACCAAGTGACGCTCTCGCTTTGGGCATCGGCCGACTGGGAGAACATCACGGCGGACTGCGCTTTGGCCGGCAACACCCATAGCGGGGGCTATGAGCTGTACATTCTCGCGGACCCGGGTGTCATCCAGGGCTTGGTCCGCAGGAGCGGTTCGTACGCTGCAGTCTCGCGCTCCCTCACCGGTCTGGCTCCAGGCTGGCATCATTTCGCGCTCGTCAGCGACAGCACCAACACCTTCTTGTTTGTCGATGCCACGTTGATGGCTACCGTGGCCAAGAGCGGTCCCATCCAATATACATATGCGAACAGCTTTCTGATCGGAGCCGAGGCATCCAGCGGCGCCACGCCGGAAGATGAGCATTTTCCTGGCTCGATCGATGAAGTCCGCATCTACAATCGCGTCGTGAGCAAATCGGAAATCGCCGTCCTGAGCGAGATACCGGATGTTCTGCCTGAACTCGCAACCGAGAGTGCAGTGCTGCTATCCTGGGAGATTGTGCCTGGGAACTACGCCGTCGAGTCGGCGCTGGCTATTGACGGCGAATGGACTCGTGTGGCCGGGACAGTGTTGCAGGTCGAAGGCCGCTCGCGGTTATCGGTCGCTGTAGGGGCTTCCGAGCAGTATTTCCGCCTCGTCCGTGCTGAGTGAAAGGTCAAACATGAAGAGCAGCATACTCCTTGCAGGCTTGCTTGCGTTCGTGGTCGCCGGCTGGGCTGTTCGGGGGCAGCCGACCGACGGATTGGTTGCTTATTATCCATTCCGAGGTCACGCTCGTGATTTGGGGCCCAACGGGCTACACGGCACGGTTCACGGCGCAACTTTGGCGACCGACCGTGCGGGTCGCGCCGGAATGGCTTATTCGTTCAATGGGAGCAGCGACTACATCGATCTGGGCAATTCGGCGCTGCTCAGACCAACCAATCACCTGACTCTCTCAATGTGGGCGTGCGCGGACTGGACCAACATTACCACGCCCTGCACCTTGGTCGGCAATACCCAGAAGGCCGGCGGATACGCCGTGCAGATCGTCATATACACTACGCCGATCTACTATCGCGCCATCCAGGCGCTCGTGAGGCGTACTGTCAATCCCAGCTCCCCCTCGTACGGCCTCACCGGGTTGACGCCCGGCTGGCATCATTTCGCCTTCGCCAGTGACAGCAGAGCCACGTACTGGTACATCGATGGCGAGCTTATTGTGGCCATAATGGGGTCCGGACCGGTTGGCTACGCGTACGAGAACAACTTCTTGATCGGAGCCCACTCCGGCACGGGCGATCTTCCTGACGGAGGCTACTTCGCCGGCTCGATCGATGAGCTCCGCATCTACGACCGCGCTCTGAGCCGATCGGAGATTGTCCTCCTGAGTGAGTTGCCAGACATTCCTCCTGACATTGCCATCGAGCCGGCTGTGATTTATTCCTGGGAGACGGTCCCTGGCAACTACCGCGTCGAGTGGGCCCCCGCCGCGGAGGGCCCGTGGACCGTTGTGCCTGGCACGGTGGTCTGGCTCGGAGGCCGTTCGCGGATAGCCGTACCCGCTGGGTCGACCCAGCCGTATTCCCGGCTCGTTCGCATCGAGTAGCACGCTACAGCTCTGCTCAAATCCCACTAATCCGAGTTTACCCGCGAGATATCGGCGGGGAAGTCGGTCCCAGTCCGGACAGCCCGTGGGATGTCAACAGGCAGGTCACCTGTTTCTCTACGGCGTGATGAGCTTGTAGAAACGCGATGCGGGCGATGGATTCCTGTCAACCACGATCGCCGTCCGATCCGTCGGTGATGCAAAAACTTCTTCGAGTGTCAGCCACGGTGCGGTGCCGAGTGAATCGAGGTGCAGGATGCGGTAATTGCGATTGGCAAGCGCGCGGAACTGGAGCGTGACGGCGTCCGGACCGATCTCCGCAACGTCCAAGGAGAGCCGACTTGACGCCGAGCGCGGGTTTGTGCCCGCTAGGTATTCGGCGGCGTTGGTCATGTCGTCCCCATCGGGGTCCTCGTCGGCATCGGGCCTGTAGGGGTTCGTGCCGAAGTCACGTTCCCAATCGTCAGGCAGGCCATCGCCATCGATGTCACCAGCGACGAAAGCACGGCCCGGTGTGGGGAACGCGGCAGTCCAGTTGGTCGGTTCGTTGCCGTAAGCCGAGGGCAGGAGCCGTTGGAGTGACATGACGGTGCCCGCGGTCTTCGTTGGCCAGGGGGCGGCATCCGAGTAGGCAACGCGTTCGACGAGGATGTAGGGAACGTAGCCAGCGTCAGGCTCGGGTGGCTGCCGCGGTCGGTCTGGTCGACACAGTTGGATGCTTTCGCCGCTGTTGTCGAGCTTGCCGGCATATGGTCCCACGAGGTTCCCACCGTCTCCATAACCTGCCTGAAAAGCAGTGAGCGCGTCT
>JAXDCU010000167.1:0-3464 GCA_034677645.1 Verrucomicrobiia bacterium | reverse complement strand
GCGAACGTCACCGTATTTGCGTTCATGACCACTAAGCTGCCCAGGACTTGACTCGGCTGTTCAAAGTCTAACTGCTCTGGCGCGGCGCCCGACAAACCGCAAGCTGTGCGTGTAGCCGCAGTTAATTGCCAGCGCCAACGCCCGGTCGAAATCGGCGCCGACCTCCTCCGGCGCGTGGGCGTCGGACCCGAAAGTGATTGGGACGCGCAGCCTGCGCGCCGTTTCGAGAATGGCATGACTGGGGTACATCTCATGGCACGGTTTGCGCAGGCCAGCGGTGTTGATCTCGATAGCGACTCCGTGACTTGCGGCGGCTTCGAGGAATCGTTGCGCCACCGGCATGAAGTCCTCGCGCGGCGAGAACCCGAACTTCTTGCAGAGGTCAACGTGGCCGATGATGTCGAATAATCGAGACTCCGCCGCGCGCGTGAGACGATCGTAATAGGCGGACCAGACTTCTGCTACGTCGCGGTTTTCCCACCGGGCTAGCTTTGACGGGTTGTCGATGTCCCAGCCAGATTCGATGTAGTGAACGGACCCGATTAAGTAGTCCCACTGATGGCGACCAGCCAGTTCCACAATCCAGTCTTCCTGGCCCGGCAAATAGTCAAGTTCAAGTCCGATCGCGATGCGAAGACTCGGCTGAGCGCTCCGGGCTTGGCCAACGAGCGCGATGTACTCGTCTAGTTGACCTAGCCGCATCCGCCAGTCATCGAAGTCATCTTCCATCATGGGATTGTGATCGGAGAATCCGATTTCGGCGAGACCGGCGGCGATCGCGTGGGCGGCAAACTCGAGCGGCTCGCCGGTGGCGTGCCGGCACAGCGGCGTGTGCATGTGATAATCAGGGGGCAGCGACATAGCAGACCGCGATTAAGGCGATCAGCCCCGCGTTTGGCAAGGGCAAGGGTGTGACCAATGCAACCGCTCGGTCTTGGTGGGACGGGCCCCCTGGGCGCGCCGCTCGGAATTGCTTTCAAATTCATCATGGGCTGTCAAAGTAAACGCGGATCATGGACAAGCAGCAAAACAAGTTCAGGAGCGCGGCCAGGTTTGTGACTAGCATTTGGTTGCTCGCAGTAACTTGGACAGCCGCTCCGTGCGCCGCCATCGGCCAAACGCCGCCAAGCTCGATTCGGTTCGAGAATGATCACGTTCGACTCGAACTTGGCGCCAACGGCCAGTGCATCTCTTTCACCGACCGGCACACGGGTCACGATTGGTGCAAGCGAAGCCCGGGGGCTCCATTCGCGCGCGTGAAGAAGGGTGCCCGACTGATCGACGCGGCGTCAGTCGCGCTTACGGATTCGGGGATTGAAATCGGATTCGGAGAGCAGGACGTCAGGGTTGAGTTGGAGATCGTCGTCAAGCCAGAGTACATGACGGTGCAGGTAATGTCGGTTGCCGGCGAGGGGATCGAGGAGCTGGTTTTCGTGGATGTGCCGCTGACGCTGAGAGGCGTCGCTGGTGAGACTTTCGCCGCCTGCGCCATCGCTCTAAACCTTCAAACTAATGTCCGCGAGGTGCCCCGGCCGACGGGCCGGCTGGAGGCGATCTGTTATCCGCGTTTTGGCTTTGATGGAGCTTGTGTCGCGCTAATTGGATGTCCGCCCGACCGGCTCCGCGGCGTGATGCAGCAAGCGGTGAGCGCTGCTCCGGACCTCCCACATTCGCCTGTAGGAGGTCCGTGGGCGCTGGACGCGGAGATCAACCGCGGCTCGTATTTGTTCAACTTCGGGAATCTCTCAGAGGAAACGGCGGACGACTGGATCAAACTGGCCAAAGGGCTGGGGATGACACAGATCGATTTTCACGGCGGCAGTTCATTCAGGTTTGGCGATTGTGAACCCAACCCCAAGACATACCCAAACGGGCGCGCGAGCCTGAGACGGGTGATTGACCGATTGCACGCCGCCGGAATCAAGGCGGGCCTCCACACCTACGCTTTCTTCATCGACAAGAAATGTCCATGGGTTACGCCAGTGCCCGATCGGCGACTGGCCGCCGACGCCAGGTTCACTCTGGCTGAAAGCCTCGAACCGGACACGGCGAGAGTCTTCGTGTCGGAGCCCACTACGAACATGTCGGCCGTCACCGGCTTTTTCGTGCGCAACAGCGCCACACTGCGGATTGAGGACGAACTGATTGTCTATACTGGCGTGGATGCCGCAAGTTCATATGCGTTCACTGGTTGCCAGCGCGGCGCGTGCGGGACGCGCGCCGCCCCGCACCCGAAAGGCACTCCAGTCCACCATCTCAAGGAGTGTTTTGGTCTGTTTGTGCCCGACGGCGACTCGACATTCCTTAGCGAGGTGGCAGCCCGGACAGCCGCGACGTTCAACGAGTGCGGCTTCGACATGATGTATCTGGACGCCCTGGATGGCGAGGACATCCTCGGTGGCGCCCACAACAGCTGGCACTATGGTTCGAAGTTCGTGTTCGAGCTGTGGAAACGGCTCGACCGCCCCGCGCTTGTTGAAATGAGCACCTTCCACCATCACCTCTGGTGCGTGCGTTCCCGACTCGGAGCATGGGACCACCCCACGCGCAGCCACAAGAAGTTCATCGACGTGCACTGCGCCGCGAACGATGAAGCTCAGGGCATGTTTCTCCCCATGCACCTCGGCTGGTGGGCCATCAAAACCTGGACCGACCAGCAAGGCGAGCCGACGTTCGCCGACGACATCGAGTATCTTTGCTGCAAGGCCCTGGCCACGGACACAAGTTTCTCGCTAATGGGCGTGGACCCGGCCGGTTTCTCGAAGAACCCTGCCCTTCGCCGTCTTGGCGCCATTACAAGCCAATACGAAGAACTGAGGCACGCAAAGCACTTTTCAGAACAGATCAAGCAACGGCTCCGCGTGCCAGGTAAGGAATTCACGCTCGATCGGGAGCCGGCTGGTGGTTGGATGTTCCGCCCAGTGCAACAGATCAAGCACAAGGTCGAATCGCTTGAAGACTGGACATGCCGTTGGCGGGTGATGAATCAATTCGGCGGCCAGCCACTCACAACGCGAATCGAAGCGTTAATGGCAGCCGAGCCATATGACTCGACCAACAGCGCCATGGTCGCCGAGTTCAAAGTGGGAGATGAGTTCGCGGACCACGCCGCGGCGCCTGGTGTGACTGCCGACCTGCGACCCGCGAGCGACCAGGTCAAGACCGGGACATCCAGCGGCCGATTCACCGCAACAAATTCGAACACGGTGTCCAACGGCACGTGGGCCCGCGCAAGCCAATGGTTCGAGAAACCGATTGACCTAAGCAAGAATCAGGCGCTCGGTTTGTGGGTGAGGGGCGACGGACGAGGCGAGGTGCTGAACGTTCAGTTGCAGTGCCCGTCGCACGTTGTTGCTGGAATTGGCGAGCATTACGTGGTGGTCGATTTCACCGGTTGGCGTTACGTCGAGCTGGTAGAACCAGAATGCGAGCGGGATGCCGACTACGCGGGGCCCGACGGGACT
>JAXDCU010000166.1:0-4686 GCA_034677645.1 Verrucomicrobiia bacterium | reverse complement strand
GCGCTGGCCGAAGCGACGTTCGGCCAGGGCGACCGTGCCCGGGGCGACGCGCTATTCGAGCAGTGGCTGCGGGACGATCCGCGGTGGGGCTGGGGCTGGATCGGGTGGTCGGATTGCCATTCCCTGTTCGCCGCCGACGCAGACCGCGACCCGCAACGGGCGGAAGCATTGTTGAAACAGGGCCTGGACGTGTCTGGCGTGCGCGACCGGGCGGACCTGCTGGAACGTCTGGCCGACCTCTGCCGCGACCAGGGCCGCAACGAGGAAGCCGCCAGGTTTAAGGAGGAAGGCGAGGCTGCACGGCGTGCGGATGCGGATGTTGACGAATTGCCGCCCGCCTCGTCGCCGGTCGCCGGCGGATCGTGGCCGATTTCCTTGCCCGCCGTGCCCGCGCGCTCAACCAAGATTGGCCGCAATGAACCCTGTCCCTGCGGCAGCGGCAAGAAATACAAGAAATGCTGCCTGGCCGAAGACGAAGCTCAGGCACGCCAGGCCGTCGCCGCACCGCTGCCCGCACCCGGCGCGATCTCGGATGAGGACGAGGCGTCTTTCGGACCGGAGATGGTTGAAGACCCGCTTTTGGACCAGAACCTCGCCGGCGACAAGACGCGGCTCGCGCCCGAGGTCGAATCGAAGTTGAACCAGATTTGGGACGAATTTGAGGCGCTGAAACAGCCAGGGACCGAGCAGATGGACGGGTTTCTGACCAAACTCATCGCCTTGCCCCCGGAAGCTACGGCGTGGAACGACATCCTCCATCGTTTCGCCCGCCTGAAGCATCCCGATTTGCCCGGAGTCTTCCGCCGGATCGCCGCCTCCGTTCCGCACACCAAGGCCATCGGCATGGCTTTCTTCTATTGGGCGGCCGCGGAGGAGTTTACCCGGCACGGCGGCGCGCAGATGCTCCCCGAAGTGGCGGCGGGATTCCGCCGGCTGGACGCGGATAGTTACGACGCCGATGCGCTGTCGCACGTTGAAGATTTCCTGCTGGCCGGCGGTTTCGAATCCGAGACGCTTCAACTGGCCGAACACTTTCTTCCCATCGAGCGCGCGGATGACGGACTGATGCCTTATGCCGTGCCGCAACGGTGCAATCTGATCTTTGAGCTGCGCACGGGCCGGGCGCTGCGTGACAGAGCGCCCGGTCCGGCCTCAACGGATGTTCTGGCGAGGGAACTGCGACTGGGCATCGAGGAGGATATTTACGAAGATTCCGCTCGCCTCGCGGCCGGGATCGTCATCGGCGGTGAACCGGCGCCGGCTTGGGAGCGCGGGCAGTTTGAACTGGTCACGGGCGACATCTCCCGAGACAACCAGGCCTGGCGGGATTGCCTGCGTCTGTTTGGCATGATCATTCGCGTCGCCCAGGAAGCCTGGCGGCACGAAGCTCGTCCGCCCGGCTGCACCCTGAGCGGACTGACGCTCCTGCTGAATTCCGTGTACGACTGGAAGGACCGGCGCGCTAAAAAGTCGAAGAAATCCAGCGGCAATCTGCTGGATTACCTTCGTCCTGCCGGGCTGGAAAGCCGGCTCGTTCAAAGCTGCCGCGGCATGATCGGCGTCAACACACCGCGCGCCCGCCTGCTCCTGGAGGCGCACGGATGCCTGGCCCGTTCCGCCCTCCTGCACGAACTGGTATCGCCGGGCGACGCCGCGCAAACGGAGAAGGAACTGGCCCGCCTGAGGCGCGCACTCGACGCCCTCGGATAACTGGAATGGCAGTTGGATGCCGTTGGCAAGCGGCGTATCCCAGCTCCCCGTTCAGCGGCGTGGAGTCGTCCCACGAGGTGGGTCTGTCCCTGCCAATCAATGTGAACTTCCAGACTCCGGTTCTTCTCCGAAAGCCGCTAGCCAGTCAGCCTGACCCATACTATGGGTTGACCCGAAGCCCCTTGCTGTTGTCCAGTCCAAAGAAACTCGACGGGCTCTCCGACAAGGTGTTACATCTTACGGTTTTTCGGATTGCCAGCCCATTCCCACACCCCATGATGCCTCCTATGTCGGCCAAAACCGAACCGGCTTGGGCCCGTCTATTCAGCTATTGGCCGCGTCCGTCTGATATACTGTTCGCAGCTTGCGCGTGTAGCCGGTTTGTGCCACGTTGTGCTCATGAAAGAAGCAGTGGTTCGAGCACGAGTTGAAAGGACCCGTGGGCACGATTTACGGCCCCCGTTGGAGAAGATTCGTGGCGCGTTACGCTATGCCTTGGAGCTGTGAATCAGGCGAACCAACCGGCTGCAGGTAACGCCGGGATCGCCTCTTTCCCCGTCGCTCAAGAGCTGTGGCGGAACGGGCGGTTGGCAGTCGGACACCATTGGCCCGGCGTGCCTGAGGCGGAGCGTTCGGCGACGTTGCGCGACCGCGCCAGTTGACCCCCTGCGGCAAACACGATAACCTTCCAGCATGAACGCGATCGAGTTCACGACGGAATTGAGTGGGGCGGCCACCCTCCGGATACCGACCGACGTCGCCGCTCAGTTGCCCAAAGCAGGGAAAGCTCGCGTCATTGTCGTCACGGACGAGGGGACGGATGAGGCCGAGTGGCGCGCCGCGGCCTACGAACAGTTTTTGCGCGACGATTCCGTGGAAGACGCCATCTACGATTCGTTGCACTGACATGTTCGGCGAGGTCTTCATTTCCCAGTTTCCGTTCACCTCCGGCGCGACCAGCAAGCTTCGGCCGGCGTTGGTGCTCTTTGACCTGCCGCAGGACGCGATTGTCTGTCGCATCACCTCGGTCCTGCATGCCGGCCCGTTGGACGTTCCGGTGACCGACTGGCAGGCCGCCGGATTGCTCAAGCCCTCGGTGGCTCGGCTCGACCGCCTCGTCACTGCGGAGCGAACGGTGTTTGTTCGTCGCCTGGGTGTGCTAACGGCTGACGATTTGCAGAAGGTCCGCACCGTTTGGAATCAACGGATGAGACTGTGACCCGAACGCCGAACGCTGCACCGAATGGCGGCCCCGCGACGCCTCTTAGCAATCCGTGAGTCACGGAGGGACCGCCATCGGTGAGCTGAATCGTTAGCCGCGCGAGAGGAGAGAGTGAAACTCGGAGCGCAAACGGCCCTGCTCCTGGCGCTGGTTCAATCGGTGCACGGGCAGTCGAATCTCGCGATGCGGCGATCCGCCTGGCCGAAAGCAACGCCGTCGAGATCGCCTGGCCCTCCGACACCAATTACTGGCACAGATTGGAGCAGACCACAAACCTGCAGGCCAGCGCGTGGGAGACGCTGTTCCCTTCCACGCGGGCGACAGTTCCCACCAACATCTGCGGGATGACGATCGAAGGCGGAAACGGGGATGACTTCATCGTTGAGTTTGCGCAAACAGGCTCTGATCACTGCTACGCGGATGGCGGGAGTGGGAATGATCGTATTCTTCCGCGCGGCGGCGATGGCAATGACGCCCTTGTGGTGTCCGATGGGTCAGGCAACGACCACATTGAACTGGACGGGGGAGAGGGTCACGATGTTGCGGAGCTGACACTCAGCGCCGGGGAAGACCAAGGAACGGTCGTTGCGGGACTAGATTCCGATGAGATCACAGTGGATGTTGGTGCTGGTCAGGATTCTGTGGTCGTCGACGGCGGCCCCGACGACGACACGCTGACGATCAACTCGAACAACCAGTCGTTCACAGTCTATGATGCGGAGGGTAACACCCTGTACCAAACGGGGGTCGGCGGCAGCGCGATCACCGTCCTGGATGTCGAGCATGGCACGATCATTGGAGACGAAGGGACGCCAGTCTACTCATGGTAAGGACCACGGAACTGCCAAACATCGGCGCCACCGTGCGTCGCTACGCGCCGCCGCAGAGCAGTGAAGTTCTGCCACCAATGGGAGCAACAAGATGAGCGATTACCATCTCATCGACACCAATGCTGACAACGTCGGCGGTTGCAGCCACTGTGGTAACAAGAACGCGAACAACCTGGGGCATCTTCGGAAAACGAATTGGCTCAAGGAGTGCTACGCTGAGGGCCTGAGATACAAAGTGATCCGCTCAGAGAAATGTGGTGATATTGGAATGATCGAGTACGCCCTCGGCAATCATGCGTGGCGGCCTGTGGAGGCAGACGGTTACCTGGTCATCCATTGCTTGTGGGTTTACGGCAAACACAAGGGAAAAGGGCTTGGATCTTTGCTGTTACAGAGTTGTCTCGAAGACGCCAAGAAGAGCCAGTGCCAAGGGGTCGCCGTGGTGACCAGTTCCGATAGTCTCATGGCCGGAAGTGATTTGTTCGTGAAAGCGGGTTTTGTCTCGGTGGACCGCACCATCGGCAGCAGTGAGGCGTCCGCAGTCCCCTATGAACTTCTCGTCAAGAAAGTCAAGAAGACGGCCCCTAATCCTCAATTCATTGTCGACAGGGAGCGACTATTCAGAAGGTACAGGAAGGGCCTTTCGATCCTGGCTGCCGATCAGTGCCCGTATGTGGCAAAATCGGTGGAGAGGATTGCGGAGGCGTCCAGGACGCTGGGGTTTGAGCCGAACGTTGTCCGAGTCAGAAGCGCGAAGGCGTCCAGGCAGCTTCCAACGCCCTATGGCGTGTTCAGTATCATTTACGATGGAAAGCTCGTCGCCCACCGTCCGATCAGTGCCACGAGATTCCTGAGCATCATGCGGAGGAATGGAGAACCGGGACGCTTGACCGAACGCGGGCGGGCGACCGCGGCTCCCGATTG
>JAXDCU010000165.1:0-3328 GCA_034677645.1 Verrucomicrobiia bacterium | reverse complement strand
AGGGGTCAGTCCTCACTATTGACACTGAATCGCCTAAGTTATGTCAATAGTGAGGACTGACCCCTATTTTACTCCGGGTGCTGAGATTTGAGCGCGTGGGCGATTCGTTTGACGGCCGCCTCGGCTTCAGCCCGCACGCTGGTGTCACTCAAGTGCGCGACGGCTATTTTGAGCGCTTCTGGATGAGCACAGTCGGCCAGGGCGCCGAGGATAAGTTTGCGATCTGAGTCGCTCTTCGATTTGGCCAGAACTGCCTGGTACCTTTCAATCGAGTTCGCGGTCGGTTTCGCGTTCTGTTCGCCAAGAAGGCGGACTAAGCCGCGCAAGGCCACGACGCGGTGCGTTTCTACGTCAGTTTGAAGATAGACAGCAACCAGGCTTTCCCAGGCTGTTATGTCGGGCCACTCGGCAAGTGTCCGAATCGCTGCTTCCTTGATGGTTTGGTTTGTTTCGGACAGCGACGCGGTCACCGCTGAGAGTCCATCGCGATCTGGACACGCAGCCAGTAGTCTCAGAAGGGAGGCGCGCGCGTCGACGGACAAAGACTGACCAATGGCGGCTCGCACCGCTGCCGATTGTCGCGGACCTTTGCCCATTCGATTCATGGCTTGGGCGACAGCGCTTTCAACTTCCTCGCGCACGCCCGTGGCACGGAGAGATATCAGCGCCTTCAGGAGAACTGGGAGATCGTCGGCAGTGACGACGCGACTGAGTCCTAGGAATGCGAGACGTGCCATCTTTGGATCGGAGCTGGCCGCCTCGATCTTCAAGGCCGGCAAAGAACTCCTGTTCGCCCGGCGCACAAGCGCGGCGAGCAAAGCAAGTCGACTGTCCTCAGTGCGATTGGCTAGTTCCCTGGCGATGGCAGCGTCCACAGCATCGTCAAGAGGCAGACTGCTCAGAGCGCTTTCGATGGCTTTGAGTTCCTCGGTTGTCGGCTTGCCGCGCAAGGAGTTCGCGAGTACCGCGACGGAATATGTATCTCCTGCTTGGCCAAGAGCATGGATGGCCGCCATGCGCACCGCAAGGATGGGAGTCGCGACGCGTTCATGGATAGCGACGCGAGCGTCAGCATCGCCCCGCGCGGCAAGCGCTTGAATGAGGAGAGCCTGCTCTTCTGGCTGCAGCGAAGTCATAACGGCAGCAAATCGTTTCGAGATGCCCTTGCCTTTCATCGTTGCCACCGACGCGATGGCCGATCGCTTAAGGAGTGACTCGTTACTGGCCATTGTGCCAGCGGCGCGTTGTTGACCACCATCGGGGTCGAGGCGGACCAAGGCCTCGAAGGCGCCCCGCCTAACTTGGCTCTGAACGCCAGACTCGACCAATTTTTCATAGAGCTTCTGGGCCGCGCTGAGGTCGCCTGAGGCAACTAGATGCGATGCGGCGAGCATTGTGGCTTCATTCGCGTCGGCAGCGAGAGCAGGACTCTGTTTTTGGCGAATCATGGAGAGTGTTTCCAGCGCGGCGGGTGTCGCGATGCGTCCCAAAGCCACCAGGGCGGCGCCGGTCGCTGCTTCGTCATTGTTTTCCGCGACCCTTGCAAGCTGGCTGACTGCTTTCGAGTCCCGTCGGACACCAATGGCATGCACAACCTGCACGAGCGGAATGCCGGACAGCCTGGCTGTCACTGATCGGAGAATTTCGTCGGTGGCGGGCGCCGGGTTCTGGGCAAGAGCCAGGCAGGCGATGCCAGCGGTTTCGGGATTGTCAAGCAAGGAGGTCAAAGCGGGTAGACACTCCTCACCGCCAATGAGAGCGAGTTGTTGGCAGATGAAACGCTTGCCTTCGAATGAAGATGTGCCCGTGAGCGCGCGCGCCAGTCTGGTCTCGATCTTCTTCCTGAGGTCGGCGTCATCCACAGATCGCACGATCATGTTTTCGACCTGTCGCAGAGGCGCGATGTCGAGGCCGGACTCATATCGCGCCACGGCACTCAGGATGCCATCAAGATCGTCCGATCGCGCTGCGAGTGAGAGCAGTGCAAGCGAGATCAACGCGGGAAAGGGTCGGAAGTTCATAAGCGCAGTCCAGGTGATTGCCAGGAAACATCAGATTACTCTCCACGGCGCGCGTGGTTCGCGATAAAGCATCCGATTAGCTTCATCGCGGTCAAACGACTCGCCGACCGGGTCCCACTTTAGCGGATGATTCAGGCGGGCGCTGATAGTCATGGCTTCGCAGATCGTCTGTGCGCGGTGAGCCACTTCTGGGTTGCAGAGCGTCGGGCGGCGGCTGCGAATCGAATCGAGAAAACCGCGGATATGCGCACCCGCGTTGGCCCAACTGACACCACCAGCCTGTCGCAGTTGGAGCACGGACTCTGGTTGGGCCGTGACGACATCGGTTTCATCGTCCACCTGTACCCAGCCGTGTTGGCCGATGTATCGAATGTAGCGGTCGGTGAAGCCTCTTCGCTGGTAGAGGATGCCTTGAACGCCATCCGCATAACGGCACTTGAACGTGCCTGAGATGGCAGTCTCGCTCATCCACTGCTTCGGGTCTGGCCATACGATGTCCGTCGCCGAGAATTCGACGGGGCCAGTGTTGTCGGTGCCCAAAACCCATTGCATCTGATCGGTGTAATGGGTACCCATGTCAGTGTGCATGCCTTCGCCTGTGTCCCAGAAGTAAGGCCATCCATTGACTCGCCCAGGGACGAATGGTCGCCACTGGACCGGTCCTAGCCACTGGTCGTAATCCCAGCCGGGCGGGACAGGCGTTGGCTTCTGATGCGGGACTGTGCCTCCCGTCCAGACTTGCATTTCGACGGTGTGCACTTGACCGATGAGTCCCCGTCGAACCACCTCGCGTGCGAACTGGTAGGACTCGGTCGAGCGTCGTTGGGTGCCAGCCTGGTATATCGTGCCATAGCGTCGGCACATCTCGACCAACTGACGGCCTTCTTTGATGGTCAGGCCGATTGGCTTTTCACAATAAACGTCCTTGCCGGCTCTGGCAGCGAACATGGATGCAGTTGCGTGCCAGCGATTCCCGGTAGCAATCAGGACAGCATCAATATCTGGCTGCGCCAGCATGTCTCGGAAATCCCGGTACACTCGACAGTCCTGATTCCGATAGTGCGCATCAACGGCTTTCTTCGAAACCTGTTGCCGGTCTTCGCGGGCGTCGCTAATGGCCACAAACTGGACGTCCGGAAAGGCCAGAAAGTTCGGCAGGATGAACATGGCACGGTTGCCCATGCCAATTCCTCCAAGGGCAATCCGGCTGCCGGCCGCCACTCCGCGTGCACGACCAATTGTCACCGGAGGTATCACTAAAGGCACGGCAATTGCCGCGCCGGTGCTGAGGAGGAACCGGCGACGGC
>JAXDCU010000164.1:0-6267 GCA_034677645.1 Verrucomicrobiia bacterium | reverse complement strand
ATGGACGTCCTGCGGAGGAACCCGACGATATCTCCAGCGATTCGGGGTTATTGACTGCGTGCGGATCGGGCAGGCTGGCTTCCGGCTCGCCAGATTGCCGCGAGCGAGAATCGATGCCGCGCCGGTGTCCCCGCGGCGGCGCGGCTGACGCAAAATGCCTCTCCAGGCAGTGTGTCATATGAAGAATCAACGCACTCTGGCATCGTTGCTAGCGATCGCCCTTGTGTTTTCTTGCGTCCAAGCCGCCGGCCAAGCGCCTCAGACGCAAATGTCAAAGCCAGCCGCAACACCCGGTGTGGAGCTGGCGCAAACGATTTCCATGATCACCGGCGTGGCGATTTCGCCGCTGCTCGGCGTGAGTGCTGTCGGCGTCTGGAAGTACGCTAAGACGCCTCCCAGCCGTCGGGCCAGTTTGCCCTGGTTTGCGCAGCCTTGGTTTTGGGTTCCAGGCCTTGTTCTGGTGATCGCGGTTTTCGTAAAAGACTCACTAGGCCCTGCCGTGCCGACGGCGCTCAAGAAGCCTTTTGACATTGCTGAGCTGTTCGAAAACAAACTGAGCGCTCTTGTAGCGGCAGGAGCGTTCATTCCTCTGGTCATCTCGATATTCCCGGAAATGGCCGGCGATCCCGCGATCTCTGGCGGACCGATTGTGGCCGCCATCGATCTCGCACGTATCGGCAATGCCCTGATGGTCCCATTCGCCATCGTCGCGTTCGCCGTTGTATGGCTGGCGTCTCATACCATCAACATTCTGATTCTCATTAGTCCTTTCGGCGCGGTCGACGCCGCTCTGAAAGCTTTCAGGCTTTTCCTGCTTGCCACGGTCGCCGCTACATCGTTCGCAAACCCGTATCTGGGCGCTGCGTGGGCCATGCTAATCATGGTGATCTGCTGGTTTATCGCGGGATGGTCGTTCCGGATGACGGTGTTCGGCACGGTGTTCGCCTGGGACCTTTTGACGTTGCGGCGCAACCGCCACGTTCCGGGACTCAGTCCAACCTGGGCATTCACTGCACGCGAACTCGATGGCGTCCCTGTCCGCACATACGGCCGAGTGCTCCGAGATGAACAGGGCGATTTGGCTTTTACTTACAAACCCTGGCTCGTCCTCAAAACGCGAACGCTGACGCTGCCCAGACAGGATTATGCAGTCGGTCGCGGCTTGCTTAGTCCAGATATCATCATGCTCGATGACGACCGCGCGATCAGCGTGCTGCGATTCCCGCCGCGCTGCCGAACGCACGAGGAAGCGCTTGCCAGTCAATTGGGCTGCAACCAAGTGCACGACATCGGCCTCAAAGCAATGTGGGGATGGCTCCGTGAATTCCTCGGATTGGGAGCCCGGGGCGAGCGACACGCTGTGACGCAAACTCCGGCGCCGGCCTAGCGCCTGGCTTGGGCTGCCGGATCGTTCCGCTCCTTTCCCACGACTAGTCCCGATCCCCTCACTTGAAGCCCATCATCTTGTAGAAGTACCGCGCCGGAGTGCCGCTGGCCGTATCGGCAAACTCGGCAGTCCCGCCGTCGCCGGTAACCAGCGAACCAACGAAACTCCACGTGGCAAAGTTCCCTGACCTGAGCACCCTGTACTTAAGCTTGTTCTCCGTGCCCCACGCGAGCCGGACCGGGCCCGTGCTTTTGAGCTGGATCGAAATCGCGCCGAGTGGCAAATGGGAAACCAATCGGTTCTTGAACACTGTAACTGTTTGAGTGTCCGTTGACCTGTCGAGGTAGCCGCTGGCCGCCCCAGGATCAATCACGCATATCAGCGGGAGCATGAAACTGCCGAGACCGCTCGCGTATGGATACCACTCCGTTGACTCGTCCACATGACAGAACCAACATGCGTAGTTGGCATCGAGCACATCGTGGACAGCGGCGTTCTCGCACACGACGTTCTTCATCTGGGTGCAATTGCCGCATGTGTACCGACCGGCAAGCAATAGAACAAGCTTGCACCTGTTCCTCGCGACTTCGCGCGCCTGAGAAGCGGAACTGTGCCAGACGAGAGGGTCAGTGCGTCCCCACCCACAAGCGACCAGACCGAGAGCCAGTAGCAGTGCTGCGTTGCGTTTCATGGTTACCCGTCTGCCCCTTCATGCTGAGCATGTCAATCAAGATCACCACGAGCACGATGCCTTGCGAGATTCGAGACCGCGGACAACAAGCCGCGCCCACAGTCAGGACGCGGCTCGCAAACCACCTTCTCACGGGAGAAGGTAATGCATTCGGTAAAAGACGTTGGTCTTGGACGTGTCTATGTCCAGGATCAACTGGTTGACACCCTCCGACCCGGGGATCGTGACCCAGGCATCAGGGGCGTGCAAGCCGACTGAATTGGTTTGGATGTCCCAGCCCAGATGGCTTGTCGGCCATGACAAAGTAAGCTGGCTGCCATTGAACACGACGGCGAGGTCGGTGGGCGTCGGGTCCACGGGCGGAGGCCCGACAATCGAGACGGTGCCGTTCACGTTCAACTGACTGAAGTCCCAGGTCACGCCGGCAAGATCGGGTGTGACAACGTTGGCGAAGGCGCCGCTGAGCGCGCCGTTGAACAACTGAAACACTCTCTCTCCCGTGAGGTCGCCAATGTTAGTCAGGATCAATGTCCCTCCATAAGCGATACTGGGCGCGACCAGCTTGTCGCTGTCAGCCGCGGGCGTTGTGGTCAGTTCCATCACGGTCGTCCCGCCCAACGTCACGGTCCCGTCCGAAACAGTGATTGTGCCGATGGAGAATCCTGGCTCGAGCCGGCCATTGGCGCCCATCAGGACGCTGCCGACGATGGCGCCGTCGCCGCGCAAGGTTTGTGTGGTGGTTTCGCCGCCAAGCTGCAGAGTTGGCGACGTTGCGCCGGACAAATCCAGAACGCCCGGCGAGGCAACGACAACCGCGCTGTTGCTCGACGAGATAGCCGTGTCGCCCACGAACGCGAGGACGCCATTGCTGACCGTCAGCGCTCCCTTGTTGACAAACGCGACGTCGTTCAGCGTCCATGTGCCGGTACCCACTTTCGTAATGGCCGTAGTTCGGGTCGAGGCGGCGTCCTGGAAGCGACCCGTGAAGGTTGTGTTAGTGTTCAACGCGCCAACGGACCAGGTGACGGTGCCGCTGCCGGAGCCCTGCTGGTCGAGGACTCCCGGGCCTCCGGAGACCGCTCCCAGGTTGAAGGTGCCTGCGTTGCGACTCACCAGCCAGTTGGTGGTGCCCTCCATGGGCATGAAGTTGTACACCGAGTTGGTGCTTCCGGTGCAGGTGTTGGCGCCGCCCGCGTTGAATCGCAGCACTCCACTGTTTTGGGACGCCAGGTTGAACGCGCCGTGGAACCCGTTGATGTTCTCATAGAACGTCAGCAGGGCGTTGTTGTTGAGGTTGAGGTTCACATTCGTGCCATATATCGGCGAATCGATTCTCCTGGCGGTGGTGCCCACGGTGGTAACGGTGGAATCGTTGAGAACAATCACCTGTCTGCCTGACGAGATATCGGCGTTGAGCTGGACGTTGCCTCCGTCAAGCGTGAGTGTGGCGCCCGTGCCGCCCACAGCGGAGCCATTGCCGTTGTTTAGAGTGGCGTTGGTCTTCACCATTACGCCTCCGGTGTGCGTGTTGGCGCCGCTCAACGTCAGTGCGCCAGGTCCCTCCTGCACCACCACGCCGCTTCCGCTGATTATGCTTGTGCCATCCAGGGTATTGTCCGCCACGCTGCTGAAGACCAGTGCGCCGTTGTTCGTGATGTTACCCGTGCCAATGGCAGCCGCGGTAGTGCCGTCTCCGATCCGAACCGTTCCCGCATCAATGAATGCCCCGCCGGTTGTGTAGCTGACGGTATTGAAGGTGACCATGCCGTCGCCCCGTTTCACAATGGTTAGCGGGCCGTTCAGACTGCCAATGCCGTTGAACGTGAAATCCAACGTCGAGTTGTCCACCACCATCGTCGAGGGAGTAACATACGCGGCTACGTTGATGCTCGTGCTTCCCGAAGCCAGATCGTCAAACCGCACGGCGTCGCCGTCGTCGTAACTGGCCGGCTGCCCGTTGCCCACGACCTCCCACACCAGGTTAGCGGCGTTGCCAATGTCCCAGTCGCTGCCACTGACGCCCTCCCACCGCAGGGTCGGATCGAACACCGCGTTGATGGTGAGTGTTACCCGCTTGTTAGCCTTGTCATCGTTGAACGTGTACCCGGTCACACCGCCAGGTATGGTTCCGATCACAAAATTGCCCGCCCCGCTGCGACTGCCGTATTCAAGGAGCGTGATTGTGCCCACTCCAAGACCCGACCCAGCCACATTCACCGTGACGTCGCCGGCTAGGTTTATCGCGCCCGTACTAGTGACCACGGTGGCTGTGGGATTGCCGAAGTCGACTAGCTCATATTCGAGTGAGCAAGCCGTGCCAAATGCCGCGCTGCTTATGGTCACAGTATTGCCCGCTTCCATGACCCGGAAACCCAAAACCGCCCCGTCTGCGATTGTATATGGGCCGCTGGCTTCCGAAAGCGTCCCGACTTCGAGATGCCCGGCAGTGACGACCGTCGGCCCACTGTAGTCGCTGGCGCCGGTCAGGGAAATCCTACCGCTAAAGCCACTGACGGTCAGGCTGCCGCTGCCCGTGATGAAATTCGGAAACGTCGCCACGCCTCCCCGTGAGATGACCAGCGCGCCCAGATTGGTGATCGGGCCGGTGCCGAGCAATCCGGTTTCGGAAAAGCCATCGCCTATCTGCAGCACGCCGCTGTTTATAGTGTTCCCGCCCGTGTGGGTGCTGTTGCCGGTGAGAACCCACGTGCCCGCCCCGTTCCAGATAATCCCGGCTGGCCCGGCGCCGTTGACGAAGCTGCCGGCGAAATAGGTCGTCTCAGTCGGGTTGGTTTGTTTGGCGCCCACGTCGTAGAACAGCGTGTAAGCGGCGGTAGCGCTGCCCGCGACGTACGCCGTCGCATTGTCTCCTGAGAGCAAACCGATGGGGAAAGCCGTGTCCGCGGCTATGGATGGATAATGCCTGAACGTGAACGACACGCTCCCGCCCAGGTCGACCGACGCGTCCGGAAAACCAGCCGCGCTGCCGAACCTGAACTCGTCGCCTCCGCCAGTCGCGCTGTTAGGCGCGATGTTGATCTGGCCGGTGAACGCGGACCAATCGCCCACGACGTTGCCGCGAATGTACTTGGGCAGCACGTTCAATGTGCCGCTGCCAGTCAATGTCCCGCCCAGGCCCGTCCCTATGGCGCCGCCGTCGCCGGAAGACCCGCTGAAACGCACTGGCAAGATGAGGTTTCCAGTCTGCTCCTGGGGCACGATCAGATTGGCGTCCATCGTCCCATAGCCTGGTGTTGTGCTCGCGTCGGGCCGCAAGTTCAACGTGCTCCCATTGTAGAAAGTAAACGAGGTGAGGCCGTCCAATGCCAAGTCGACGGCGGCGGCGTAACCGTCGTTTGTCACATCGTCCGTCTGAATCTGCAACGTGCCATTGTTGAGAACCACATCTCCAGTCCAGGTGTTCGCCGGATCAAGCGGATAGGTCGGCTCCGCGCCACTCTTGTAAAGGTTGAGCGTGCCGCCCCCGTCCAGGATGAAGCCGTCCGCACCGGCCGTGACCGTCCGCCGAATCGTCGCGGTGTTGTTGGCTGGAATCGAGATAACGGGTTTGGACGGTCCCGCAAGGGTCAGGATGTTGACGGCGTCGGCGCTGTTGTTGGTTATCGCGTAGGTTCCCTGGACGAACTGCAGGTTTCCGATTGTCTTGGCTGAGTCGAGATTGACGGTCACGGTTGAGCCCAGGTCGTTGCTGAAGTAAGCCGTGCTCCCAGCGCCGTCCGCCACAACGGCGTCCAGCCAGTTGGCAGTGTCGCTCCAAACACCGTCGAGATCGTTCGTCCACGTGCCGTCGGCGGCCTTCGCGCTGAACGCGCCTGCCGTCAGCAGCAAAGCGCACACGGTTGAGATGATGATTGCTGGGATGATCATGTTCGCTTTCATTGCTTCAGCCTTCGATTGAGGGTTTGGCTGCTTTCTGATCTCACATCAGTATGCACAAAGATGGTCTTCATGACAATCCCCAATTTGGCGATGGTCAGCGCCGGGCACATCGAGAAGTCGGTACCGAGATATCATTCTTGCCTTGAACAACCGCTTGCGCTGGGGCAAGCTAAAGACAGATCGAAAAGTGAGTTTCTATTCGTGCCATGAAAGCAAATCGCTCCCTTCGCTCTTCCCCCTTCACATTGATCGAGTTTCGCGTGGGGTTAGCGCTTATTTTGTTAAAGGG
>JAXDCU010000163.1:0-7614 GCA_034677645.1 Verrucomicrobiia bacterium | reverse complement strand
CATCGTGCGGATGCACACGGTGCCGCTCCGCAACCTTGGGGCATGCATCTCCCCAGACAACTCCTGGATGTTTCTCCAAGGGATCGAGACGCTTCCACTGCGCATGGAGCGACATTGCGCGAACGCCCTGTGCGTCGCTCGTTTTCTCAAGTCTCATTCGGCTGTGGAATGGGTGCGATACCCAGGTCTTCCCGAAGACGCGATGTATGAGCTCAACCTGCGGTATCTGGGGGGAAAAGGCGGAGCGATGGTGGTGTTTGGCATAAAGGGCGGCAGTGCTGCCGGCCGCCGCTTCGTTGACTCTCTGAAGTTGATATCACATTTGGCGAATGTGGGCGACGCCAAGAGCCTCGCCATCCACCCGGCCACAACGACCCACTCGCAGTTGAACGAGGAACAGCAACGCGCAGCCGGCATCACACCGGAGTTGGTGCGTTTGAGCATCGGGATCGAGCATGCGGACGACATCCTGGCGGACCTTGACCAAGCGCTGTCAAAATGATCGGCTCAAGCTGCGGTCAAGCAAACCCAGTGAGTCGGAGATATTAAGCCGGATTCAGCTTGCCTTTTTGCGTTTAAGCCAAAGAATTTTCCAATCTTATGCATCCCGAATCGTCGGAGTCGACTTGGATTTACGAAGCGCTCGCCTGGATCGAGTTGAATCGGAAATGGTTGATAGGCGGCGGTGTGGTGGTGTTGGCGATTATCGTGGGTGGGTACATCTACGATTGGCACGCCAAGCACGTTGAACTTGAGGCCAATAAGGCCCTGTTTGCACTCGAAAGCCGCGCGGGCGGCCAGGACCAACCTAGTCCGCTGTCAGCAACGGACCTGCTTGCAATCGTGAGCGAGCATGCCGGCACAAGCGCAGCCCAACGCGCCCTTCTTCTGGCGGCTGGCGACATGTATGCGCAGGGCAAGTACGCCGAGTCACACGCTCAGTTCGAGAAGTTCGTCGCTCAACACTCCAGCAGTCCACTGGCGCCTACCGCCGCGCTCGGCATCGCATCCTGTCTGGACGCCCAGGACAAACTCGACCAAGCCATTGTCGCTTATCAACGTTTGATCACGCGGCACCCCGCTGAGCCGGCTGCCGCTCGGGCCCGGCTTAACCTCGCACTCATCCACGAAACTCGGAACCAACCAGACCAGGCGCTGCGGCTATACGATGAGCTGAACAAGCCGAACACATACGGCGCGGTTGCGACCGAAGCCAGCAGGCGACGCGAGCGATTGCTCCTGAAGAATCCCCAGCTCGCCCCTACAAATGCGACTGCCACGACCACGGTCGTCAAGCCACCTGCTCGACAGTCCCAGTCGCCCACCAACGCCGCGACGGGCGCCGCTACTCTGACCACCAACGTCGTGGTTCCGTCAAAATAAGGCCGACATTGGAGCGCGGGGCGTCGATGCCTGGCTCGGTCAAGCGCGCGCAACAGCCCATCGAGGTTGCAGCGGGCCTGATATTCAAGGCGGGACGTGTCCTTATCGCCCGGCGGCAACTTGGCGAGCATATGGGCGGCATGTGGGAGTTTCCCGGCGGCAAACGCGAGCCCGGAGAAACCTTCAGGGAAGCGCTGCGCAGTGAGTTGCACGAGGAACTCGGCATCAAAGTTGAGGTTTGCGAGGAGCTTTGGAAATTCCTACATCGTTACGCGGACCGCATGGTGCGGCTGCGATTCTATCACTGCAACATTCTGGCGGGCGATCCAAGCCCACTGGGCTGCGCCGATCTGGCATGGGCGTCTCGCGACGAGCTGAGCCGCTACAATTTCGCCGCCGCGGATCGCAGACTCCTCACGCGGCTGCGGCGCCGCGTTCGTCTATGGAAAGGGTCGACATCCAGCAGGTTGATGCGCATTGGGCCCATGAACCGATCTGCGGCCAGCGTCGTGAGTCGATGTCCACCCGGCCAAAAGCGCCGATGAATCGGCGCACTCCAGGCGCTTCGCGCGGTTGGACGCTGCCAGCACCAAATCGCGCCAGCGTTTGGAGTGCGTGCGCTTCAGCGCCGCTTTCCGAGACACGGTTCATGGGGAGCCGCGGCAGCACGCCCATCCCGCCAGCGACCACGCCAGTAGTGGGCGGCACCTGCGAAGCCGCGAACGTCCTGGGGGTTTTGCCGTCAATTCGTTCCATGAACCAACTTTCGGCGCCAAAGCGGATTGGCGCGTCGCCAACGCAATCGCGACGCGCTGTCAGGACACGGAATCCGCGCCGCCTTACGCCGCCTCACGCAGTCTTGTTGGTTGAGACAAGCTAAGTCGTCTCGGAAGCAGGCTTGGGTTCGCTGGCGGCGGTTGTGTCTACCGCGGGAGCAGCGCTTGAGGCGACGGCGTTGACCCACTCGAGAATGGCGAGTTCGGCGGAATCGCCTCGGCGTGGGCTCAGCTTCACGATACGTGTGTAGCCGCCGTTGCGGTCGTTGTGTGCTGGGGCGATTTCCTTGAACAGGAGGCGGACGGCCTCTTCGTCTTGGTGGAGCCGGGCGGAAGCGATGCGGCGGTCGTGCAGTGTGCCGCGTTTGCCGAGGGTGACCATTTTCTCCGCGACCGAGCGAGCTGCCTTGGCTTTTGCCAAGGTGGTCGTGATGCGCCGATGCCTGATCAGGCTGCAGACCAGGTTGGCGAGCAATGCGGTCCGATGCTCGCTGGTGCGGCCAAGTTTGGCGGTCCGTTTGAGATGTCGCATAGGTGAGAGTTGCGATCAGTTCTTATTTGGGTCCTCGCGGACTGGGTCGAGGAGAGCGGGATCGATGTTCATCCCGAGCGTCAAGTGGAGAGATGAAAGCTTCTCCCGGATTTCATTGAGCGATTTCTTGCCGAAATTTCGGTACTTGAGCATTTCCTGTTCTGTCTTCATGGCCAACTGGCCCACGGTAGTGATGTTGGCGTTATTGAGGCAGTTAGCCGCGCGCACGCTGAGTTCGATCTCGTTGACGCTCATGTTGAGGAGCTTCCTCATACGAACGCGCTCTTCGTCCTGGGTGTCAACCACGGTCTCGAACTCTATGGCGTTCTTGTCATAGCCCACAAACACATCGAGGTGGTGCTGGAGAATCGCCGACGCCTGCAGAAGCGCGTCGTCAGGCGATATCCTCCCATCGGTCCACACTTCGAGGATAAGGCGGTCATAGTCCGTCTTTTGCCCCACGCGCGCGTTCTCAACGGCGTAGCGGACACGGACGACTGGGGAAAACAGGGAATCGACGGCGATCACCCCGATGGGCTGGTCGATCTTCTTGTTTTCGTCGCCGGGGCAGAAACCGCGTCCGACCTTGACCTCAATTTCCATTTCGACCTTCTTCTTCCGGTCGATCGTGCAGATGAGCTGGTCCGGGTTGACGATTTCGACATTCTGGTTGAGTTGGATGTCCGCGGCGGTCACGACGCCCTCCTTGCTCGCGGACACGCGCAAGAGTTGGGCTTCGCGCGTGTCGTGAACCTTGAACTTGACTTTCTTGAGGTTCAGGACGATGTCGGTGACGTCCTCGACGACTCCGTCGATGGTTGTAAACTCGTGCATCGCGCCCTCGATTCTTACCGAGGAGATCGCGGCTCCTTCGAGCGAAGACAACAACACTCTCCGGAGGGAATTGCCAACGGTATGACCGTACCCCGTCTCGAACGGCTCGGCCGTGAACTTGGCGTAATACGGAGTTGAGGTTGACTCATCCTTGGTCAACCGTTTAGGCATCTCGAATCGACCGATACGTGCTGGCATATGTTTTTCGCAATTTCAATCTGACCCGTGTCACTTCTTCCCGCGCGGACACAGGACCATATAATTGCATTACAGCCCCCACCCAGGGGCCATCTAGTTAGCGGGAATAAAACTCCACGACTGTCTGTTCGTTGGCAACGGGCTGAGCATCCTCGCGGGTCGGGAGCCGCAAAACCGTTCCCTTAAAAGCTTCCTTGTTGAGCAATAGCCAGCCAGGGACCGCCCGACTTGCTGAGAGCTCCAGGTTGCGCGTAGCCAATTGACGCGACACGTTGTTGGTTTTGACCTCAACGACGTCATTGACCTTGAGCCCGCACGAAGCCACGTTGACTTTTCGACCGTTCACTTTGATGTGTCCGTGAGATGTCATTTGCCTCGCACCAGGTCGCGTGTAGGCAAAACCGAGTTGGTATACCACATTGTCCAACCTGCATTCGAGAATCTGGAGCATCGTCTCGCCCGTAACACCGCGCGTGCGAAGAGCGCGCTGGTAGACGCGACGAAACTGTCGTTCGAGGAGACCATAGTAGTACCGAAGCTTCTGCTTCTCGATCAGGCCCTGGGCATAGTCGGTAAGCTTGCGACGGCTCTTGGGGCCGTGCACGCCCGGACCATAGTTGCGTCTCTCTAGGTACTTGGTGGGGCCAAAAATCTGGGTGCCAAAACGGCGGCTTATGCGAACTCGTGGTCCAGTATAGCGAGCCATAGATAAAAGAAATGCGTGGGTTTTTGAACGCCTTCGTTAGACTCGGCGCTTCTTTCGAGGCCGGCAGCCGTTGTGCGGGATAGGCGTGACATCCCTTATAATACTGATTTCCAGGCCGATAGCCTGCAACGCCCGGATTGCGGACTCGCGGCCCGACCCTGGGCCTCTCACCTGCACTTCAACCTCCCGCATTCCGTGCGACATCGCCTGGCGCGCCGCATCCTGCGCCACCTGTTGAGCGGCAAACGCCGTGCTCTTCCGAGAACCCTTGAATCCTACCCGGCCGGCGGTGGACCATGCTATGAGGTTGCCTTGCCCGTCGGTGATACTGACCTGCGTATTGTTGAATGTGGCCAGAATGTGGGCCACACCTGACACAATACTCTTTGCGCCCTTGGCGCGGATGATCTTCTTGGGAGCAGCGTCGCTTCCAAGCAGCTCCGCGGCGGTCGGCGCGGATTGCCCGGCTTGGGTCTCGGCACCTGGCTTTTGATCGGGAGCGTTTTCCGACACCCCTTTCTTAGCCGGTTTGCCCGCGGCCTTTTCCGCTGCCTTCTTCTCTCCCTTTTCGGCTGTTTTCTCAGGTTCCTTCTCAGCCGCTTTTCCCGGCGCCTTCTCAGCCGCCGACGTGTCTGTCTTGCGCTCTTTTTTGGGCGCGGGCTTGGATGTCTTGGTTTCGTCGGACATATGAGCTTGATGTGATTAGTGAATGCCGGTCTTGGCGTGCGGGTTACGCACCACGCCGACGGTCTTCCGAGGTCCTTTGCGGGTGCGGGCGTTGGTTTGAGTCCGCTGGCCGCGTACTGGCAAGCCGCGGAGGTGGCGGATGCCGCGGTAACACTTGATGATCTGAAGTCGTTTGAGGTTCAGGCCTATTTCGCGGCGCAGATCGCCCTCGATCACGTACTTGCCTTCCTGGATCGCATGTGCGATCTGGGAGAGCTGTTGTTCAGTTAGGTTCTTCGCCCGAATGCCGCCGTCGATCCCGGCGCGATCCAGTATTCTCCTCGAGTTCGATGGACCGACCCCGTACACGTAACGAAGGGCGATATCGATTCGTTTATCCCCAGGTATGTCAACACCAAGAATGCGTGCCATAAAAACCTCGTTTTTAGCCCTGCCTTTGCTTGTGGCGCGGGTTGGAGCAAATAACGCGAATCTTGCCCTTGCGACGCACTATCTTGCAGTGCTCGCAGAGCCTTCTGACTGATGCTCTAACTTTCATTCTAGTCCAAATTCCTCTCCAGTTTGGCGATCAACCGGCCGCGTGAAAGGTCGAACAACGACATTTCCACACGCACACGATCGCCCACTCGCAATCCACGAAAATCCGCCGCCTGACGCCTGGGCGAGTAAGCCCACAACGTATGTCCGTTTGCCAGTTTGACCTGGCACAAGCGCTCGCAACTGACAGCGCATACTAAGCCCTCTTCCTCGATGCTGCCCGGTCGAGGCATGTCAGTACCTCCGGCATTCCTTCCGTGACGAGTATTGTATGCTCAAAATGCGCCGAAAGCGAGCCATCCTCGGTCACAACCGTCCAGCCGTCTGACAAGAGACGCACCGCCGGCCGCCCTGCGTTCACCATCGGCTCGATCGCCAATGTCATCCCCGGCCGCAATTTGGGCGAGCGATCCCCGTCGACGAAGTTGGGTACTTGCGGGTCCTCGTGCATCGACCGACCAATACCGTGCCCGACAAACTCTCGGACGACGCTGAACCCGCGGCTCTCGACCGTCTCCTGAATCGCGCGGGAGATATCTTCCACGCGGTGCCCCGGCACGGCTTGCCGGATACCCTCCCACAAGGCGCGCTCTGTCACGTCGATCAGGTTCTGTACCGACGCATTGCATCCGCCAGCCGGAACCGTCCGAGCAGTGTCTCCCACAAAACCGCCATAATGCACGCCCACGTCGAGGCTGACAAGATCTCCAAACTGAATTCTTCGGTCGCCAGCCAGACCGTGCACCACTTCGTCGTTGATAGAGATGCACAGGTGACATGGGTAGTTCCTGTAGCCCAGGAACGCGCTGCGGGCGCCATAATGCTTGATACGAGCGGCGGCATAAGCCTCGATCTCGCGAGTTGTGATACCAGGGCTTACGAACGCCGCCACTTCGTCCAGCACGGTCGCCGCGATTGAGCCGACCGCTCGCATCGCTTCCTGATCGCTCTCGCTCTTCAGGATAATCATCGTGAGGCAACGAATTGCGGCATTTGACTGTTAAAGAACAAATCGGTTCGCCTTGCCTGTCCAGTGGCGTCGCCACTGGACGGGGCCGAGGCGGTAATCGCTTCAGAATCGGCCGCGGATGCGTCCCTTCTTAAGGAAGCCGTCGTAGTGCCGCATGAGCAGGTGCGACTCCATCTGCCGCATTGTGTCCAGTAACACACCGACCGTTATCAGAAGGCTAGTGCCGCCAAAGAACTGGCCGATCTCAAACGGCACATCCACCCACTTGAACAAAAGCGTCGGGATCACCGCGATGGCGGCCAGGAAGATCGCGCCTGCCAGGGTTATTCGGCTCATGGCCCTGTGCAGAAAATCGCTTGTATGCTGGCCAGGTCGCACGCCCGGTATGTAGCCTCCGTACTTCTTGAGGTCATCGGCAATCTGTATTTCATTGAATTGCGTCGCCACCCAGAAGTAGGAGAAGAAAAGAATCATGAGCCCCTCGATTGTCAGGTAGACATAGCTGTCGTGTTGGAGATTAACAACGAGAGCCTCGCACACTTTTGAGAGGCCGGGGAGGTTCTCCCGCGTCAGCCCCGCCAAGGACATGAAGATTTTCTCGGGGAACATCAGAATCGCTTGCGCGAAGATGATCGGCATCACCCCAGCGTAGTTGACACGCAACGGCATGAATGAAGTTCCGCCAGCGTATACCTTTCGGCCAACGGCTCGCTGCGCGTACTGAACAGGGATTTTGCGCTGTGCCTGAGTGACGGCGACGACGGCCGCGACCACCGCAAGCAGCAGAAGCACAAGAGCGATAGCATGGAAGAAGTTCCAGTTCGTCTGAGTTCCGCGAGGAGGGAAGAATTTCATCCACGTAGCGGTGATAGCCTGTGGCAATCTCGATAGGATGCCGATGGTTATGACAAGGGATACGCCATTGCCAATGCCGCGGTCAGTGATCTGCTCGCCAAGCCACATCAATAACAAGGTCCCCGTGGTAAGAAGA
>JAXDCU010000162.1:0-13846 GCA_034677645.1 Verrucomicrobiia bacterium | reverse complement strand
GTGGACTCCGCCGGTGTTGGGCAGGTTGCTCAGTGAAGCCCACGAGTTCGTCCAAGGCCCCAGCACCGTCGGGGCCCATTCCACCGTAAAATCGGCCAGCTCCTGCGGAGCCGTCCAGGACAATGTCCCGCCCAGCGACGGGCCGATAAGGACAATGTCAGACTGAGCCGTCACCCGGCAAACCGCCAGGCCGAAGGTGAGGCATAAGACCGATGTCAAAACAGGCAGACGCCCGCTAGCCGATGGGATTGAAATTGTTTTCATAGTTCTTCAAGTCATCCGTGGTTGTTGAAAACGTGGCACGTGTCGAACCGTATGCGCTTGAGGCACGGCGCGCGGGCTGCCTTGTCCGCCAGGGCCGGCTGGCCAACCGCCGCATGCTCTCGTACAACGCGTAAC
This sequence comes from Verrucomicrobiia bacterium, assembly GCA_034677645.1. Classification (GTDB taxonomy): domain Bacteria; phylum Verrucomicrobiota; class Verrucomicrobiia; order Limisphaerales; family J093; genus JAAYVR01. Next base: position 13,447 of record JAXDCU010000162.1, on the reverse strand, counting down.
TTGTGCATACTCCCCCGCTGTACTATTTGGCAGATGAATGCAAATAGATTATCTCGACTTCTTTCTCGATTAGTCGGCCAATGATTCAGCTCGCCGATGGCGGCTCCTCTGTGACGTTCGAGTTGTCAGACCGCGCAGCGGGGCCGCCGTTCGGTGCAGTGCATGGATTCGGAGCTGTTTTTCATGCGGTTTGGTCCACTTCGAACGGCAAGCCTCTCAGGTTCAGCTTGCTGAGACTGAGATGTTTTGACGCCTGATCTATGTCCAGGCCCACTGCTCGCCCGTGCTCATCAACGTCCAAAACGATCCCTTCTTCGATCTCCCGAGTGTCCACGCCTGGACGGTCAGCCAGATCGATGTAGAGGCTGTCTGTCTCAGGGAAGTATTCGATCTTCATGGTTTGCATCTCCTGTCGGGAAACGCGTTGTGGATGGTCCTCTCATCTGCGAGAGTGACCACGCGAAGAAATCGGCCATGCAGCTCATCCACGGCTGCCCAAAACCTGACCCGCTCTTCGTCCGCTTGCACCTCTTTTCGTTCGGGATGCTCCACCACGCGGATGCACATCTCCTTGGTCAGGTAAGGGCGTTTCCTCAGCACCTTGCTCTTGAAGTATTCTGTGAAGGCGTGGGTCACGGATGGTCATTGGTTTTCCGAACGATCAAGATGACCGATGAGGAGGAGCGTGCCAGTGACGCTCGATTGGAACATGCGGCTGCCCGCGCTCCTACTCACTCGGTCCATCGCCTTGTGTGCGCCTGACATGGGCGTGAACTGATGGGGTGAAAGCCCCCTGCGCGGGAACACGACGGTCTGGCCGGTCCTCATGGACGGCAGGATCGCACAAGCACTAGACAGAAGCAACCGCGGGATCGCGAGGTCCCGCGGAAAGGAAGCCGCGGTCAAACCTGTGAGCCGACGAACTTGGCAGGCTTCGCTCCGCGACCCTACCTCCGTTAATCTGACCGGAACCGCCTGGTGCGGACCCGCGCATGCGGTTCCATCGTGACAAGCTGCCCGGCAAATCGATCGGCTTGAGTCTGCTGGATTGCGGCGTGGTACCGGCGCAGACCTCCTCCATGCGAATCCAGGATGGTCGCCCGGTTCCGTCGCACCTCAGAAACGATTGGATCGTCAATCATTGGGGTCGTCCATGAATTCGTCGGGTGTGCAGATGGTGGGCAATTCGTACCCAAGCGATGTAGCGACCGCCCGCAGTGACGGCAGCGTTTGCGCGTTAGCGATGTGTGCACAGTTCCAGGTCAAAAGCATATCCATCCCGTGGCGGATCGCAACCGCGATATGCGAGGCGTCTGTCGCCGCCTTGGCCGGAATGGTTCCCGAAGCCAAGAGGGCATAGGCAATGCCAGTAGTCTCCTCGTCGACCGCGACGGAAGCGTATGGATTGGCGGCGTCATGTGTGCGTGGCCCGACGACAGATATAGGCTATCCGAAGTCATTCACGGGCGGCGCGGGAGCACCGGCGGCGAATCCGGCGTCCGGTCAAGCCAGCGCTCTCGAAAACGAGGCGCTGGACATCGGTTAGGTGCAGCGGCTGTTGGGCCCTGCTTTGGTCATCGGTGGCTGACGAAATCCTCTGCTGTCATCCCAATGTCGCGGGCAATCTGCCGCAGCAGAATCGGCGAGATGTCCCGCCCTGCGTGAATCGGCACCGTGGTCCCCCGGCCATCAGAGTGTCGGAACTGCATGTGCGACCCTCTCTGCCTGACTACGGTGAAGCCCAATGTCTCCAGAATACAACACACCTCGAGAGGCTTCAGAACCGGGAGCTTTCCCATAGCCTACCCCACTTGGATCATCTGAGTTCCGACAAACTCCGCCTGCAACGGCGGTTCCCCATCCTCGAGCAGCATAGCCACAACCTCCTGCAGGTTCCGCTTCAACTCGTCCAAGGAGTCTCCCTGCGAGTGCGCGCCCGCGAACCCGGGTACGTACCCGACGTAAAGACCGGTGTCCGAACACCTCTCAACAACCGCTGTGAACGACTTCATGGCCAAATACTACGCTCCCCTCCAGGGCGCGTCAAAGCCCGCGCCCCAATACGGTTCAAGGCCCCAGAGCGTGTTCGTAGAAACAAGGAGGCATCCCATGAACGAGGTAGGGACCGATTCCACTCGGTCCCTAGTTTCGCCCGACAAACGGGGACGCGGTGGAATGCGTCCTTGCCGTGTCCATGGTCTTCCTGCGTGCGCAGTTGAACGTCGACGCTTCCCATTCCTCTCGAGTGATATCGGCTTGACGGAGTACTTTGACCAGGAGGTTCGGGCCAATGTCGGCCCCGTGAGGATTGGGAATCGTGACAGACGCTGATCCCCGCGGCATGAACTCGTGACTTGCCTGTGAGGGCGGAGTCTTTTCGTCCGCTTGACGTCAGGCAACAACCGGCGGACGCTGTGGGCGTCGGCATGGTTGCTCGCGTCACACTCGAAATAGCTCTGCGCAAGGAATTCGACTACCTGATCCCGCCGGAGCTTGCGGACCAGGTTCAGGTCGGCACGCGCGTAAAGGTCCCGTTCGGAGCGCGGCAAGTCATCGGTGTAGTAACCGCCCTGGCCGAACAATCGACGCATACCAACTTGCGTTCGGTCATCAAGACCGTGGGGGCGCCCGCGCTGATCACGCCCAAAGTGCTCGATTTGGCCAGGTGGATTGCAGGGTATTACTGCTGCCCGGTCGAGACGGCGCTCAAGAGCGTCTTGCCCGAAACAGTCCGCCGCGAGGAGGAAGGCTGGCAGAAGCGGTTGTTCGTCCACGCCTTGCCTCTCACCGGCCAAATGCCAAAGCTGACCCGCCGCCAGGCCGATGTGTGGAACGTTGTTGAGGAGTGGCGCGAGGTCTCCATGCAGGAGCTCTTGCGTCTGACCAGCACGACGGCCGACACCGTCCGGCGCCTCGAAGACAAGGGCCTTGTCCGTATCGCGCCGCAGATTTCGGAGCGCGATCCGTACGCCCACGAAACGATCCTGCCAACTCAGCCCCTTAAGCTCAACGCCGAGCAACAGAAAGCCCTCGATACCATATGCTCCGCCATCGACTCCATCATGCCTGAGATGCCAGCAATGAAGAGCACGGGCTCGATCGAAATGGGCGCCGGAACCGGAGGCAGAGGATCGATGGCGAACGTCCCAGCCCAAGAGGCCACGTTCCTGCTGCATGGCGTGACTGGGAGCGGCAAGACCGAGGTGTATCTCCAGGCGATCGCCCACGCACTCACACGCGGCATGGGCGCTATCGTTCTTGTGCCTGAAATCTCGCTTACGCCACAGACAGTCGAACGGTTCAAGGCGCGTTACTCAAGCGGCCCGCTGCAGACACTTGTGGCTGTGCTGCACAGCCATCTGTCCGGAGGCGAACGGCATGACGAATGGCACAAGATAAGACAAGGCCGCGCTCGTATCGTGATTGGCGCCAGGTCCGCGGTCTTCGCTCCAGTCGATCCGCTGGGTCTGGTGATCGTGGACGAGGAACACGAACATTCCTACAAACAGGAAGATGCTCCCCGTTACCATGCCCGCGATGTGGCGGTTGTGCGGGGTCAACGGGAAAGGGCCGTTGTGGTGCTGGGGTCGGCCACACCTTCGCTTGAGAGCTACTACAACGCGCGGCGTGGCAAATACGCGCTGCTCGAACTCCCCACTCGAGTAGACGATCGGCGCCTGCCGCTTGTGCGGGTGGTGGACATGCGCCACGAGGCTCGGCATGACCGTGGCGTTCCCATATTCTCACAAATGCTGCACGACGCGATGTTGAGCCGCCTTGAACGCCACGAGCAGGCGATCTTGTTCCTGAACAGGCGCGGGTATTCGACCTCGCTCCAGTGCACCCGCTGCGGCTATGTGGCTGGCTGCCCAAACTGCAGCGTGGCTCTGACCTACCACCGGACCCGGCAGAAGCTCTGCTGCCACATATGCGGCTATGAGGCCGTGGCGCCGACAACCTGCCCAAACGCGGATTGCAGGAATCCGGCGATCCGTTACGCGGGCATTGGCACACAACGCGTCGAGGAAGCGCTTGGCAGGTTGCTGCCGCGCGCGCGCATCCAGCGTATGGATTCGGATGTGTTCGCCAGGAAAGAGGACTACCGGCGCATACTTGGCGATTTCAGAAGCGGCAAGATCGATATCCTCGTCGGCACGCAGATGATTGCGAAAGGTCTTCATTTCCCAAACGTAACACTTGTGGGAATCATCTATGCCGACCTTAGTCTACATGTCCCCGATTTCCGCGCCGCCGAGCGGACGTTCCAGCTTCTCACCCAGGTATCAGGGCGAGCCGGACGCGGCGACGTTGAAGGCGAGGTTGTAGTGCAATCGTTCACACCTTTTCATCCCGCGGTTCAGTATGCGCGCAGGCACGACTTCGTCAGCTTCTATGAACAGGAGATCGAGTATCGCCAGGAACTCAAGTACCCGCCTCTGAGCCGGATAGCATTGCTCACGCTCCAGGGCCGCAACGAGGATAAAGTCCGCTTCACGGCCGCGCACATTAGGAGACAGTTGGACGAGACACTTGCGCCCTGCAAGGACAGAATTGTGGCTGGTCCGGCGCCTGCTCCGCTTTTGCGGGCGGAGACGTACTATCGTTACCAGGTCATGATCCGGACACGTCGGATGGCGCTCGCGAGCGCCAGACTGGCCAGCATGAGCCAGTCTCTGACGCTTCCAGACGATGTCAGACTCACTATAGACATCGACCCGGTCAACCTAACGTGAACCGCCGCCAGCCCAAGAACCGTTTTGTCCGCTAAGATTCGCTTGGCGTCCCGCTGCCGGCGATTAGACTCCCGCCCCAGATGAATTTTGCTGAGCTGCGGTTCTGGGGTTACCTGTTCCTGGGACTGACGGTGATCCTGGGGCTGCGCCTGAGCTTCAGAACCGTCTTCCCTACCGCACTGCCACGGTTTGATCGAGTGGCACTGATCTCGCTTGGCATGTTTCTGCTTGTTTGCGTTGGCTGGCTCACGTTTGTGATTTGGCTCTCCGTCGCGGTCGGTTCGTACTTTGGACTGAAATGGATTCTCCGCCACGCAGGCCAAGGCACGTGGCCCTATTTGCTAATCCTCATTCCGCTGCAACTGATGCCGTTGCTCTACTACAAGTACTCTAACTTCGTCGCGAACCAGGTGCTCGGCCTAGGCTGGGAATCAGTGCGCGACCTGGTGATCCCGGTTGGGCTTTCTTTCTACACATTCCAGAAAGTCGCGTTCGTGCTAGATACGCTGGCTCGACGTGAGCCGCTCCCACGTTTCCTGGATTACATGAACTTCGCCGGCTTTTTCCCTCAGATCGTCGCGGGCCCAATCGAGCGCAAACGCGATCTTCTCCCTCAAATGGAAGGCTTCAAGTTCCACTGGGACGCAGCCGCGGTCAATGAAGGCGTCTCCTGGCTCACGGTCGGACTGTTTTTCAAGATGTGTCTGGCCGACAATCTGGCGCGCTGGATGCCGCCGTTCCTGGCATCGACCGAGAATCCGTTCAGCATTTGGTTATGCAATCTCCTTTTCGGATTGCGCATCTACTACGACTTCGCCGGTTACAGCCTCGTGGCATACGGCGTCGGCCGCTGCCTTGGTGTGCGTCTGACGCTCAATTTTCTCAGTCCCTACTGTTCGACTGACATACAGGAGTTTTGGCGCCGCTGGCATGTCACGCTCAGCAACTGGTTCCGGGATTATGTCTATATCCCGCTTGGCGGCGGTCGAGTCGCCTGGTGGTCCGCGAACGTGGCCGTCGTATTCGTCGTCTCAGGTTTCTGGCACGGCTCAGGTTGGAATTTCGTGCTCTGGGGCGCCCTCCACGGCGCATTCCTCATCGCTTTCCGCCTCTCCAGAAAACCAAGAGTGCCAGCACCAGCCGCATGGCTGATCACAATGCTTGGCACATTTCTGGCATGGCTCTGCTTCTACGAAACCCGCTGGCCCGTGCTCTGCCTCAAACTCAAGACGCTCCTGAACCCTGCCGCGTATTCATCGGCCGCGCTGCTCGATACAACCAGCACTCTCAACTCAGGCGAGCAAATCGTGCTTGGCGGTCTGATGGCCCTTGCCACGGTCACACTCGTGCTTGAGTGGCTGTCGATTCGCAAGCGCAACGAACCTTTCGCGCTGCTTCGTCATCCTGTCGCGCTTGTTGCGCTGGTTGTGCTCATCGTGCTGCTCGCTCCGGGCAAGAACAATGCCTTCATCTACTTCGCATTCTGAAACACGGTCGGCTTGCCGGCTTCCCGTTCGCGCCCTGAGCTTGCTCGGCGTGGGCCTGGTCGCATTGCTGGCCGCGGCGGCTTACACATTGTGGCTGAATCCGGAAATACGGTTCTACCGCCACGCCGCCCAGGTCAAACGCACATGGGCGCATAACTTGCACCGCTATCACGGCTCAATCTATCTGGTCTATGGCGCCTCAAGCTGCGCGTTCGCGGTCGATGGCGAACGGATGATTCGAGAACACGGATTGCATGTGGCCAATTTCGGCATGCACGCTGGGATGGAATCGCTTTTCCTAACAGCCCTGGCTACCGGCTCGACTCAGCCTGGCGACACACTAGTCGTGGCGATTGAGCCCGGACTGCTGGTCGTTCCTTTCGATTCGCCGGACCTCGCGGCTCAGATGGGTATGGCCCTGGGCGCGCCGCGACTGGTTCACGCGTCAGACCTCACCGGCGAGCGAGTGCACTGGGTCGAGAACATCCTCAGTCTCCGGCCCGGCGCCTATCACCTGTTCACTTTGCTAGGGAAGATCGCCTTGCGCAAGCCGCTCTACCGCTACGCCCCCGACGACGTGCGCCCCAGCGGATGGCAGCAAACGCACGAGCGCCGCCAGATTCCGGACCAGGGAGTCTCCTCAAGCGGCGCACTCTCGCCGGACGCAAAGCGACTTCTCGAAGCGCTCAGCCGATGGGGCAAGACCAACAAAGTCCAAGTGGTCTATTCGCTCCCATGGGGATGGGTCAGCGGTGAAAGAATGGCCAAGTTCCAGAAAATGAACGCCAGGTTCCTGCTGGAAGTCGCCGGTTTCATCCCAGTCCTCAAAGACAAGTCACTCGGCGCCTATCCGGTGCGCGAGCACTTCGCCGACACCGAATGGCATTTGACCGCGGAGGGCGCGGTAGTCCGCACCGATTCATTGGCGCGCGACCTCAAGGCTGGCGAGTATTGGACAATCGCCGAGCTGGAGGAGCTGGAGAAGGGACTCTAGCGAGGCGCGCCTCAGACCACGCACTTGATCTGACACACGCCGTCTTTCACCGTCGAGTTCTTCGTTGACACGCCTCGCTCATTGGAGTTCAAGCTGTCGATCGACCCAGGCGAGAACTTGCGTTACGAGGTTCATTTGTCCAAGTTCACCGTCGGCTTGGGCCGGCAAATGCTCTGTTTCCCAACATCCGCTCCCGTTGCCTGAGCCGACCAACACGCTGTTAGGCTGGCCTTGGCTGGATGACGCAGCGCCAACTACAATCGCCCACTGTGCTCCCGATCGTTGCCGTGCCTCGCCGGCGAGTGTCGCGATCCGCTCAGCATCAGTGCTCAGGCTCGCCCAGCGATCGGCCGCGATTCCAAGCAGCAGACGCATTTGCTCTTCCGTCGCGGCCACGTAACCACCCTTGACAACAGCCGAGGCAATCGCCGCTGTCCGCAAACTCGTCATCAACCGGGCGCCGCTGGCCATTTCGACCAACACCAGCGAAGCGCTCCGACGCTGGAGTCGATCGAGAACCTTCTCTTCGAGAGTCACGTCGCCCTCGGCATAGATGTACGATCCCAAGTGTTGCCGCACACGCCCAGCCAACTCATTCAAACGCGCCCGGTTTGGCGGACTGTCCACGGGCAGACTGAAACTGAAGTCCACGCGCCCGCCTTCGAACAGGGTTGAAACTACAACATCACCTGGAACAAGGGATTCGTCCCGGAGCGTTTGGTCGATCTGCGACTGGCCGATGCCGACGAATCTGAGCGTGAGCGAGCAACGTTGTGGCTGCGTCCCATAACGACCTTCCAAGTAGGGCAAAACGGCCTCGCGCACCATCGGCTGTAGCTCTCGCGGCGGGCCCGGCAAGGCGATGATCACGTAGTGGCCAGGCTCGAACACCAGGCCGACGGCCGTGCCGTTCGGGTTGCGCATGTACGTGCCGCGATCGGGCACCAGGCACTGGCGTCGCAAGTTGGGTCGCAGTTTGTCAGCGGATTGGCTGAAGCGCCTTTGCATTTCCGCCAACACGTCCGGGTGCTCGCGCAAAGTCACGCCCGTGAATTCAGCCAGAGTCGAAGCTGTTATGTCGTTCACGGACGGCCCAAGCCCGCCCGTGATAATCACCAGTCGTACTCGTTTGAGCGCGAAATCGAGTGCCGTCTTGAGGTCCTCGGGCCGGTCATCTACAACCAGCGAGACCGCGCACTGACCGCCAACGGGGCGCAGGGTGCGTGTGATGAATGCCGTATGCGTGTCCGCGTACACCCCGCGCAGCAACTCCTCGCCTGTCACGATGAGAGCATACTGGAGCCGGTTTGTGTCAGCGGAGAGGGTCTGACCCTCCATGAAGCTGGTAGGGACCGATTCCACTCGGTCCCTGATTTCCCAACAAACGGGGACGCGGTCTAACGCGTCCCTACCGACTGATTTACCCCATGGTAGGGACCGATTCCACTCGGTCCCTGACTTGGCCCAACAAACGGGGACGCGGTGGAACGTGCCCCTACCTCCCGGTTCAAGGTCACAAAGCGTGTTCGCGGAAACAAGGAGGCTCTGCACTATCCACGCCACCGACAGCAGGCCAGGCCAAAGACTCCCGACAAAACGCGGTTTCTGACGGCAATGCATTGTTCAGAGCACCTGGATTTGTCCAGGCAAGGCTACTGGATACCTGCCCCTCGCGCCTGGCTGACAAGGCGGCGGTGAGTTTGTTTCGAGCTTTTCCAGGCCGGGCGCCAGTCCGAGGGTCGGGGCCATGGCCTGGTCGAAAGTCACCAACTGACCCGCCTCAGGGACCATGGTTCCCATGATCGCCGCATCACCACGGCCCACGTTTTCCAATGCGCGTTTGAAACTCACGAGCTGGATATTCGGCTCGGCGCGTCCACTGTCAACCGCCGCGTTCTTCGCGCTTTCCTTTTTGGAATCGGCGCGCTTGACTTGAAGGTGGCATGCGCGGGAACTAGCCGCGCTGCCGCTCTCATGAACTTGAATTTCACGATCTCGCTGGCATGCCTGGGCGCCCTCTGGGCTAATTGTTGCGCTGGCAACCTGGTCGGTTATGTCCGCGACCTCAACTGGTATGCCCGCTCAACGGACAACCTTCCCTACGGCACGGGTTACTATGAGTACGGAGTCAACGCCAATTGTGAACAGTCCGCAACCGCGGCCGGCGCCGCCGCGACCGATGTGCTCGGACGGTTCCAGATGGGCAGCCTCCCCGCTGGTCGTTACACTGTAGCTTCCTGGGATGTTTGGTGGCGGTCGGCGTATGCGTTTGGCGTTGTCGTGCCAACCTCAGGCAGCACGCCTCCTGTGAATCTGAGGTTGCATGGCACAATGTGGGGGTACCCCGCGTTCTGGGACGACGCCGGATGGTATGAGTTTGGACAGACATTCGAAGCCAGCGGCCCGATCAGCATGATCTATCTGCGCTGTCCGAAATTCGACGGCGCCCCAACCTACACGCTCACGATACACGATGGCCAACCCGGCGGCGCACAGGTGGGCGTAGCCCGATCATTCGGCACCGGGGACCAACGACCAGTGTACGGGTATGGCGAAATGCCGACCGTTGCCGGCCGAACTTACTACCTGCGCGTTCGAGTCCCCGCGTCTGGCAAGGCGGGCGTAATCATGCAAATGGACCCGCGGCCAGACGATTCAGACCCAATGCCTGGCGGATGCCTTTGGCTGGGCAGTCCGGGCAATGTCACGCCGCACACTGATCGCGATCTTGGCGTCGTGATCATGTCGGACGATGACGGTCTGTTGACTGACCTGTTCACGCGGGCGAGCGGAACACCGATCAGCGAAGCGACGAGCGTTGGGCAGACATTCGAGGCGCGGGGGATTAACCTCATCAGCGCGGCTTTCTGGCTGGCCGACCCCGCCGCCCCCACCTACCAGGTCCAAATCCGAGCCGAAGGCCCAAACGGAGAGCTCGTCGGCATCGCCAAACGCGGAAAGCCCGCGCGGCTCACCGCCGACCCGGAGATGATCGTCACTTGGTCGCCAGGCGAATGCCCACTTACGCCAGGCAACAGATACTACGCTGAGATCACACGCGTTGGCGGCGGAGTTTTCCGGCAAGTCTATGTCAATCGCGCGAACCCGTACAGTTATGGAACAGCATATCAGAACGGCAATCCCATCGCGACGGTTGATCTGGCCGGCACATTGATCCAGGAAGCGAGCCTGGGGGCCGCAACCCGCCCATCACCACTATTCACTGCTGAAGCGGCCGTGGCGGAGTCGGACCGCGGCCCTGACCAGCTCACGGTGCGGTGGACAACTGACCAACCAGCCAATAGCGTTGTCGAGTTCGCCGCCCTGGTCCCCCCATACACCGACGTTGTCCGCGACACCAACCTCGTCACTGAGCATGTGGTGACATTAGGCAATCTGTGTCCACACACCCGTTACCACTGGCGCGCCACCTCCTCCGCGCCCGGCCTCAATACAGCCGCTTCACTCGATAATGCCGCCTCCACACTCCCCGACCGCGCGAACCTGCTCCTCAATCCTGGATTCGAGACAGGCTCAGGCCCAAGCCCGCGCGCGACTGTTCCAGGTTGGAGCAAGACCGACGGAGTCGACCTCAAGGCATCTGATGGTTCCTGGTATTATGGAATACCGCCCCGCACGGGCCAGTGGTTGTACGAAGGAGCCGTCAACGGCAACTCGTCCGAGGGGTACATCTATCAGCGCGTCGCGGTCACTCGCGGCCGGGACTATACGTTTAGCGCATGGGTCACGACCTGGATGCGGGAGAACAACACGTGGAAGTACGACGTCTGGCAGGATCGTGGCAGGCTGATCCATGTGCGCATCGGCATCGATCCCACTGGCGGGACGAATCCCAAGGCTTCTTCCGTCCGCTGGACTCCCCGGACATACAGTCACTTGCACTACAGCAACCTTGCTACAACGACCACCGCCACGGCCGAAAACATCACGGTCTTCGTGGCCATGCAAGGCGAGGGCGGACAATGGCACTTGTACGGTGTCGACGACTGTGTTCTGACGGAGACCGTCCCACTGCGGCCGCGGCTGATGGCGCCGGGCTTCACTGATGACGGCGCGTTCGAGTTCACCCTGGTGGGCCAGCCCGGAAAGACAAGCGCCATCGAGGCCTGCTCAGCTTTTGACGAGTGGTCGCCGTTGACTAACCTGGTCAACCTGACTGGCCAGACCCGTTTTCGCCACCTGCCCGCTTCGGCTTCCAACCAGCTCTACTACCGAGCAGTGCTACAGTAAACTGCCCCGGCGGACTCCGGCGCGTGGCTTGCTGCCGTTGCTTATGCGCAGACTTGCTTCTAAGTCGCCGACTTGACGCAGCGTTTGAAGGGCTTGATAGTGGCGACGAAGCGGAGTTGGTCGGTGGACGTCGTTTGGTTTGTCGTGGCTCGAGGCCGGGACTCCGTGGAGCAACAGCGTGGGTGGCACTTGGCGGTGTCGAGCGATGAGCGATTTCTGACATGCAAATCACAGGGACAGTCGAAGCAATCCTGCAGGCCAAAGGCAACGCCGTCTGGTCGGTTGGACCCGACGAAATGGTCTTCGACGCCATCCGCGTCATGGCTGAGCACAATGTGGGCGCCCTGTTGGTGATGGATGGTCCCAAGCTTGTCGGCGTGGTTTCGGAGCGCGACTACACTCGCAAGGTCGCGTTGCAGGGCCGGAGCTCACGCCAGACAAGGGTGCGCGAGATTCTGACCGAGAAGGTTTTTGCTGTCTCGCTGGAGACTTCGATCGAGCAGTGCATGAAGATCATGAGCGAACAGCGGGTCAGACACCTGCCTGTGATGCGGGGCGACAGCGCAATTGGAGTGATCTCCGTCAGTGACTTGGTCGACTGGATAATCGGCGCGCAGCGCGCCACAATCGATCAATTACAGAGTTACATCAGCGGTCAATACCCGGCTTGATCCGAGGTCTCCGTCTGAAGCCGGCCCGCCTTGCAGGTCACTTCGGTCGAGCGCTGATTCCTTCAGATGAACGATACGGAAGACAACATGACACCGCGGCGCGATCCACCCCGGATCGACGGCCCAATCGACGACCCGGACATGCCATGGTGTCAAACTTCCTTTTTCCGCAGGATCATCACGCTGTTTTGCCCGCCAGTCGGAGTTTGGCTGCTGTGGCGCAATCCCGATCGCAGCCGACGCCACAAGATCGTCGGCTCCGTGCTGGCCGCGATCTACTGCGTTCCTTACGCGATCATACTTCTGTGGCTTCTCAGCCTAGTCTCCGTGATCGCCTTCGAGTTCAAAGGCGGTTTTGGCCCCAGCTTGGTCAGCAAGAAGACCGCCCCGAACTACTACGCTCTCGAAAACCATCGCGCCGACCAAAAGACGGAAGGCGGGTTCGCCACTCCGGTTGCGCCCACGAGCGCCGCGTATTGGACTGATTTTCGCGGACCCAGGCGGGATGGCCTGTACGAGGAGCAGCCAGTGTTGACCAACTGGACCTCAAGAGGCCCCCGCTTGCTCTGGCGACAACCCGTTGGCGGCGGGTACGCTTCGTTCGTAGTCGCTGAAGGGCGCGCATTCACAATCGAACAACGCCGGGAAGAGGAAGTCGTCGTGGCGTACGACCTTGATACTGGCCGCGAACTCTGGACAAGCGCTTACTCAGCTTTGTTCAGCGAATGGATGGGCGGCGACGGGCCACGCGCGACACCAGTCTACGGTCACGGCTTGCTCTACAGTCTGGGTGCGAGCGGGCAACTCTGCTGTCTGGGCGCCGCCAGCGGGAAAATGCTTTGGCGGAGAAACATTCTGGCGGACAACACGTCGAGCAATCTCACCTACGGCATGGCCGCCTCGCCGCTAATCGTCGACGACAAGCTCATCGTGCTCGGCGGCGCCGAAACCCAAGGCAAATCAGTCACCGCCTACCACCGCTTGACTGGCGACCCTGTCTGGTTCGCCCTCGACGACAGGCAAGCATACGTCACCCCACTGCTCACAACACTAGCCGGGCGCCGGCAAGTATTGATTGTCACCGCGAACCGCGCGGTGGGTCTGGCGCCCGAGGACGGCTCTCCTCTTTGGGAATACCCGTGGAAGGTCGAGAACAACAACATGATCTCCATGCCGCTTGTCGTGGCGACCAACCGATTCTTCATCTCGGCCGGCTATGGAGTCGGCTGCGCACTTGTCGAAATCACCAGCACCAACGGGGGCTTCAGTGCTCAGACAATCTGGCGCAACCGGAACATGAGAAACAAATTC
>JAXDCU010000161.1:0-7699 GCA_034677645.1 Verrucomicrobiia bacterium | reverse complement strand
GGCGATGCTTCGCAGCCTCTGTCTGCTCAGGTTTGGACTCCTGGGCTTGCGCCGACATAGGCCCAGCGGCACACCAAGCCATCACAATCAGCGAGGCGAGTCCGGAACGGATACCGATTTGCAGTAGCACTTGTTCTCTCATGCAAGTCCTTTCATCTGATACTTCTTACTGGTAGCTCGTTTCGCGGTCGTGCGCAACCTTAGTTTTGCACATCTTTGGTCTTGCATCTCGGTTTTGGACGCGCAAAGTTCCTGGCGTGCAACGTTGTGTGTGGGGGGAGACAAGCATGACTTGCAGCGGAGTGTCGAAACCGTGGTGTGTCATCCACGAGCCAGAGTATACGCTATGAAGAGAACCACCTTGAGCACCGTGAGAACCGCGATCGTTCTGGGTGTGATCGCCATTGCGCTTGGTTTGGCGCAGGTGAACGCACAGAACACTATCTACTCGCACTCCTTCGGCGGGTCCGGCGGACAGCTGGACGGCGTGGTGGTTGACGTTGGAGGCCAGACGTGGCAAGCCGGCAGCGTGTTCATGGACAATGGCCAAGTGGACACATTGGTGGCGGGCTCGCCTAACGGCCAGGCGGCCTTTCTGCCATTGACCGTCTACGACAACGTGGTCTACACGGCCACAGCGACCATCCTGAACCAAAACCCAAACTGGATCGCATTCGGATTCATGCCTGCAAATCCAAGCACGGCGGGACTGACATGGACTTCAACCAGCTCCGGCGTGCGCCACTCTAACAACGGAGCGTACGCCTGGGGTTTGGATAGGAACAACCCGAGCGCAAATAACCAGGAGTTCTTCAACGGGCCAAACACGTCCAACGGCACTGGAATCGCCGGAGACATCGTCGATGCAACTCAGCCCGTGACAGTTTCGATCGTGCTCGACACAACAGCGCCAACATGGACGGCACAGTACTTCCTCAACGGCGTCCAGCAGGGCGGCACGTTCAGCCTTGCCTCAACCGCCAACGCCGCCATCGGCGGCATCGGTTTCAGCCGCGACCGAAACTCGACCGCGAACGCTGGGGGCATAATCTCCGAGTTCAGCCTCGCGGCGATCCCGGAATCCTCGCCGCTTGTGTTGCTGGGTCTTGGCGGTTTGTTGCTCGCGGCCCTGTGCCGCCGCGATTAGCAAGCGGCGGTGTCGCTTCCTACGAAGACCAGCCCGGGGAACCACCCGGCGAGCGCAGGTATTTCAGTTATGGAGCAAGTGCTTATTATCGGATCGGGATGCGCTGGCCTGACGGCAGCCCTCTACACCGCAAGGGCGAACTTGAGCCCGTTGGTCCTGACCGGCTCGATGCCAGGAGGTCTGCTTACGACTACAACCGCCGTTGAGAACTTTCCCGGTTTCCCCAAGGGTATCAACGGATTTGAGCTGATGAGCAAAATACAGGCCCAGGCCGAAGCATTTGGCGCTCGCATCAAGTTCGGCCTCGCTGAGTCAGTCGACCTGTGGCGGCAGCCATATACCGTGGTTGTGGACGGCGAGCCGATCCAGACCCGGACGATTATCGTCGCGTGCGGAGCCGGTCATCGGCATCTGGGTCTGGAGAGCGAGCGTGTTCTCGAAGGCAAGGGAGTTACATACTGCGCGACGTGCGACGGCGCCCTGCCGCTGTTTCGTGACAAACCTCTGGTAGTCGTCGGCGGGGGCGATTCGGCGTGTGAAGAGGCGATCTACCTGGCGCGGTTCGGATCGGTTGTGCACCTGGTGCACCGGCGCGACCAGTTGCGTGCTTCGAAGATCATGGCCCAGCGGTTGCTGAAACATCCGAAGATCAAACCGGTATGGGATTCGGTTGTAGTCGAAATCAAGGATGTCGCTCTTGGCAAAGTCACGGCCATCCGCTTGAAGAACGTCAAGACCGGTACGGAGAGCGACCTGGCTTGCGCCGGAGTCTTCGTGGCGATCGGGCACGCGCCGAACACTGGACTCTTTGCCGGCAAACTGGACCTGGACGATCACGGCTATGTCATCCGCGGGAGGGGATCTGAGACCAGCGTGTCAGGTGTATTCGTCTGTGGCGACTGCGCGGACCGCGTGTATCGTCAGGCGGTGACGGCGGCTGGCACGGGCTGCATGGCAGCGATTGACGCCGAGCGATACCTGGCGGCCCTGGGCTAGCAACAGACGCGAGTCAGGCATGCACGGGTCGGCGCGGGGAAAGACCGGCATGCAAGCTCAACAAGCCTCTCGACGGAACCGTTCGGTTGCCGCTGCGCCGCGCTGAGTTGGTGTGTTTGGGCTTTTTTTTGGCTGGTGAAAGGGGTTCAATGCCACGCGATGAAACCGCGCCGCGCCCGGGTTGAGAGATCGACAACCGAAACTCGCATCCGGATCAGCATGAACCTCGAAGGTCATGGCCGGTCCGCCGTCCGGACCGGGATTTCCTTCTTCGACCACATGCTGGCGATATGGGCCAAGCATGCCGTGGTGGACCTGGAACTGTTCTGCGAAGGTGACCTGGAAGTGGACGCTCACCACACAGTTGAAGATTGTGGGCTGGCGCTTGGCCAAGCCATGGCTGTTGCTCTGGGCGACAAACGCGGCATCCGGCGGTACGGCGCTGGGTTTCACCCGAGGAATCCGTTCACCGGCGAGGCTTACGTGCCGATGGACGAGTGTCTGGCGCGTTGCGTTGTCGATTTCAGTGGTCGGGCGTGCCTGGTCTGGCGTGGCATGAACAGGCTCGGATACAAGGTGTGCCGCGGCGAACGCGATCAGGACTTTGCGACCAGATTTCGGTTTGGACTGGCCCGTGAGTTCTTCCAGGCATTCGCCAACGAAGCCCGCTGCAGCCTGCACATGGAACTGCTGTACGGAGATGAACCGCACCACGTTGCGGAAGCCGTTTTCAAAGCCTGCGCCCGCGCCGTGTACGCCGCCATTTGCAGAGATCGTCGCGTTGGCCGGCGTGTGCCTAGCACAAAAGGCGGACTCTGAGGGATAAGCCGGACACGGTTTGGTCCCAACACCACAATGTCAAACGAACCTGCATACCCCAGTCTGGCGGACGACTTGCTCGTGCGTGAGGCGCGGGAAGGGAACATGCAGGCTTTCGAGGAACTGGTCGCGCGCCACCGGGACAAGCTCTATGCCCGTGCCTTCAGCATGGTGCGTAATGAGGAAGAGGCGATCGACCTGTCGCAGGAAGGCTGGGTAAAGGGATGGCAGCGGCTTCGGCAGTTCAAGGGCGGTTCGAGCTTTCTAACCTGGATGACTCGGATAGTGATCAACCTGTGCCTTGACCATCTTCGAAAACAAAAGCGACCTCACGCGGTCTCGATCGAGCAAATGGATGAAGAAACCGGCGGCGTCGAACGTCAAATGCCGATAGTGGTCAACGACCCGACCGAGGGTCTGACACGCGAAGAACTACGTCAACGCATTGATGGTGCGATGGCCAAGCTTACGGATGCGCATCGGGCGGTGCTGATTTTGCACGAATTCGAAGGACTGGAGTACAAAGAAGTCGCTAAACGCATGGGGTGCTCGATTGGCACGATCATGTCGCGGTTGTTTTATGCCCGGCGGCGCCTCGCGGCGCTACTGGCCGACGTCAGAAAGGAACGCCAGACATGAGTGGCGGAGAAGCCTTGAAAACTCAGGCTTGGCTCGACGGAGAATTGCCGCCCGCCGAGGCGGCTGCCATCGCCCGTCTTGTGAACAATGACGCGGCGGCGCGTGATCTTTCAACCGAGTTGCGGCAGACCACAGCCGCGTTGGCTGTGGGAGAACCTGTTCGCCCGGTGCCGGAGTCGCGGGAGTTTTACTGGTCCAAGATCGAGCGCGCCATTCGAGCGGCTGAAGACTCGCGGCCGAGCGCGAGTCGGCCGGCCTGGTGGCGCTCTTTGGCGCGGTGGTTGGTGCCGGCTGGCTTTACCGCCGCGTTGGCCGTTTGGGTGGCTTCTCCATACCTGCACCAGCGGCAACAGGGTTCGTGGGTCTCTGGAGCCGAGATCGAGAGTCCATTGAACGACGTTGGTTCGTTCACATTCCGCTCTGAAGCTGAGCGGATGACGGTTGTGTGGATCAGCACCTATTGAGCGATTGACATCATGACTAGAAGCAAAACGCTTGTCTCGGTCCTGCCGATTCGGGTCAGTTCTGTCTCCCGGCGTGTTTGTATCTGGATCGCGGCGGCCCTTGCGGTCGCGTGTGTCAGTTCCTTTGCCAGCGGTCTGGCCGCGGACCTGAGACTGCGAGTTCAGTTGGTGTGGGGCACCGACATGAGCCAGCCCAAGGCGACGAAGTACGAGCCGCTCGATCCACTATTCCAAAAGAAGCTGGCGCGCGTGTTCAAATGGAAGAACTACTTCCGGATTCATGAACAGAAGCTGACGCTCTCGCCGGCGGACGGCCAGAAGCGTGTCAAGCTGAGCTCGAAATGCGAGATCGAATTCAGGCATGCGGATGACTCGACGCTCGAAATCAAGCTCTTCGGAGAAGGCAGATGGACGAAGACCGTCCGGCAAGCGATCAAGGCGCTTGAACAAGGCGAACTTGCGGTTCTTGCCGGGGACGACAAGGACAATTACTCTGACGCGTGGTTCGTTGTGATCTCGGCTCCAGGCCATGAGCCGCGCTGATAGCGGCAAGCATCAGACGTCCAAATTTTGCGTGCTTTTGGCTCGCGTGATGCTACGATTAGAAGCGTGCTGACCTGGATAATTGTCATCGCAGTTTTCGGCGTTCTCGGTGTTACCGGTTACTACAAGGGGGCGGTCCGATCGGCTGTGTCTCTTGTGGGGCTGTGTACCGCCACGTTTTTGGCCCTGCCGCTGGCGCCGATGTTGAAGCCGCTGGTTCCAAAGGTGGGTTTGACCAACCAGCTTTGGTCCGTGGTGTTGCCGCCGGTTGTGGTCTTTCTGTCGATCGTACTGATCTTCTTTGGCATTGCATTTCTGGTGCATAGCAAGGTTTCCATGCACTTCAAGTACGCCACGGACGATTACACCCGCATTCGCTGGGAACGGTTGAACCAGAGAGTGGGCGCCTGCATTGGCTTCGTGGGCGCGAGCATCTACGCATTGGTGATCGGGTTGGTCTTCTATGTCGTGGGTTACCCGGCAGTGCAGATGACCGGCGACGAGAGCCCGGCGTGGCAGAGGATGGCGGCTTCGGTCCGGAAAGAGCTACAGGAGAATGGGCTCGACAAGACCCTTGCCTCCATTGACCCGATGAAGGACAAGTACTACCTGTCGTCGGACCTTATTGGTTTGCTGTATCAGAACCCTGCCTTGCTTGACAGGTTGTTGAACTACCCGGCGTTTCTAGCACTGTCAGAGCGGCCAGAGATCATGGACATCGTGACTGATGTTGAGTTTCTGAACTCATGGCAGACCAGGGCGCCGATCATGAACCTGGTCAACCATCCCAAGGTCCAGGGCTTGATCAACAACGCCGACATCGCCGGCGAGATAAGCCAAGTGGACTTCAAGGACTTAATCCAGTACCTGAACACGGGCAAGTCCGCCAAGTACGACGAAGAGAAAATACTGGGACGTTGGTATCTCGATGCCTCCGTCACATTCACTCTGGCGCGCAAACAGCGCCCGGACATGACCGCTCAGGAAATGGCGAAACTCAAAACGCTTGTGGCGGTTTTTCTGGCCAAGACATCGCTCATGGCCACCCCCGACAACAAGTACTCGATAAGAGTCGAGTTGACCGACCAAGCCAACAGAATCATCGAGGCTGCGAAAGCGGCAGCGGCGGCGGCCTTGGCCGCCAGCCAGGCAGCCAGCGGTGAGTCGCCCCCTCCAACAATGGACCCGCGCATGGCCGACCGCTACTTCCGTGGGATGCGCCGCGGCCCAGGCACTCCTGCGCCTGAACAGCAGCCCGCGCAGCAAACCGCAGCCGTCGAACTGCCAGGCATTCCAAAGTTCTCCCTAGCCGGCCAAGGAACATGGGAGCGGGATGGGACAAAGTACAAGCTCCGGCTGGTTGACGAGAAGAACCAGTCTCACGCAGGCGAAGCCAAAGCAGATGACGAGCGTTTGCTGGCCGAACTTGATGGCCTGGCGCCCGGTTTGCGATCGCTCGTGTTCGTGCGCTAGAACCTGAACTCAGGGAGAGCGGATCGTATAATCCACAGGCACGATACCGCGGGTATTCGACGAGGGACGCCATCCGCGGACCGGTTCCATTCCCAAAATGGGGTATATGCTCGGACGGTCCAGCTGATCGTGAACGCGCGCCGCACGCTCACTGCCGGAAGAGAATGGCGTCGACCAGAACGGATTGGCGTCCGCGATCCAGCGTTGGGTGGGTATCGCGGGAGCGAACTCAGCTCGCGTCTGGGCCCTGTGCGACCACGTCCAGCCGTAGAAATATGCAACGGCAACCGCCAATGCCAGCGCTGCCGCCCAGGCGGGTCCGAGGTCCAACTGGTTCAGGAGCGCGTCCCACCATGTTGATTGTCGATCCCTTGGCTCCGTTTTGAGAGTGGCGCGGATGTTCCGGGCGATGCGGGCGAGGTGGCCCGGAGGTGGGCACTCATATCGTTTGAGCGCCAGGAGGCGCTGGACGTCTTTGAATTGGTCGTCGAAGCTCATCTCACTTCACATAGTCAGCCAGGAACGCCTGAAGTTGCTGTCTTGCGTAGAAAAGCCTGGATCGCACGGTACCGACGTTGCAGTCCATGATCCTGCCGATTTCTTCATGCGGCAAGCCCTGAATATCATGCAGTGTCACCACAAGTCTGTGAGGCTCTGACAGTTTCTGCATCGCTTCGTTCAATCTGGCCTGCAACTCAGCCAGGGCAGCTTCACGGCGAGGGGTTTTCTCTGAAATCAGGGCCACAAGGTCAGGATCGTGTTCTGCGTTGAAATCCAGGTCGTCCAGGCTCATCGGATGGCGGTTCTTTCGCTGTTTCAGAAAGTTTATCGCCTTGTTGATCGCGATCCGATACAGCCACGTAAAAAAACTCGAATCGCCCTTGAACGACTTTAACGCGCGGAACGCCTTCACAAAAGTCTCCTGGGTCAGGTCGCTGGCGTCCTCCCTGCTTGACGTCATGTGATACAAAGCCGAATAGACCCGCTCCCGGTAGCGCCTGACCAGCTCGTCATAAGCGTCAAGATCGCCATGCTGGGAGCGCTTGACCAGCGCATCGTCTTGCTCCGCCGGTCTGGGCTCTGACTCAACGGGAGCAGACTGGTTCAGCGTGGCGGCCACGTCAGTCGGACTCACTCCACGCCGCATCCCGCAGCGCGAAGGCTTGGTTTGAAATGAACGAGGCTGCTTGGAGCAGACCCGCTTGCTCCGGGCCAGGGCCCAGAGGTTTTAGGCTCCCGCGGGCCTGCTGACAATACTCCCGAATCACCCGCTGCGATTCTTCCAGAGCGCCGTAACGTGAGAGGAGTGTCCGCAAATCGCGCAGGCTGCCAGGTTCCCCGTCATGGATGAGTCGTTCTATCGCGCGCCGATCCGTCGGTTCCCCACGTTCCAGAGCAACGATCACCGGCAGAGTGAGCTTGCCCTCGACCAAGTCAGTGCCGAGCGACTTGCCGGCCTGACTTTCGCTCCCGAACAAATCCAGACAATCGTCGTAAACCTGGTAGGCTACGCCGAGAGCCAGACCGTATGCTCGAAGCGCGGACCGTTCAAAGGTCGCGGCCCCTCCCATGTGCGCTCCGAGATCGCACGAGAGAGCAAACAGCTCGGCTGTTTTCA
>JAXDCU010000160.1:0-3141 GCA_034677645.1 Verrucomicrobiia bacterium | reverse complement strand
AGCTGGTTGTCTTGATCATTCCAGCTCTCGTCGTGCAGCCCAGTCCGCGTGACGTTCTTTACCAGGTCGGAAGCGTGCGGTTTCCCAGAGGCAACGGTGATGTGGACTGGCGCGGAGGTGACACTCTGCGAAGCGCCGTATTTGGCCACTGCCTCAAGTGTGTAGCTGCCCGCCGCCACCGCCGGCCAGGTGAACGTGTAAGGAGTCTCGCCCCCAGAACGCGTTCCTGCCGACAAAGTCCGTCTACCCAGCGGCGCGGCTCCATCCAAGACGGCGTTCAGTTTGCCTTCCGCCGTGAAGTTGAGCGTCACGGTGGCGGCCCCAGTCACCGGGTTGCCGTCCACCCACGTCGTGAATTCGCCCACGAAAGTGCCGGGGTCCACGTACAGGCCATCCACGATGTAAAACTCCGTCATGCCTGGACTGGAGTAACTCATGTTCTCACCAAAAGGGCCCTGGATAACACTCAAGTGACTGCCATCGGCATAATCCCACTCTCCGTGCAAATCGGGCTGGCCGGGTCCCAGCAAAGCCCCGTTGGCCAGGAAATCAACGCCAAGGATTGCAGCGCTGTCATTAGTGACAAGCGCCGCGAGCGGTATGTCTTCGCCCGCGATGAATCCAGCTCCCTCCGCGGGTGTCGTGATCGTCACGCCGGGAGCCGCGGACGTACTTGCCGCAAGCCAGGCGGATGCCACGATCGCCAGAATCGCTGTGAATCCATTCGCTTTAGCCGAGTGGCCGAGTTGTCTAAGCTTCATGCTTGTTTTCGAGTCGGTCGTCTTTGTTTGCCATGCCCGGCGCCAGTTTGCGCTGTCAAGAGTGAATTCGCTCAGGCGACAGCTCACGTGCACCAGTCCAGGGGTGCGAGATCATTTGGAAGGCGACGAACTTGTCAACGAAATTCGATGCGCCTCGTCGGTCTGTCAGTCTGAGGCGAAGCCTCGCTAAAGGTTGGAGACGGTCTCCTCCGCCTCCGCGCTTTCCTCGCTGATCACAGGGGCAATGGCTTGGAGGTGGTCGTTCTCGGCCAGGTCGATCAGTTTCACTCCTTGTGCGTTACGGCTGGTTTGCCGCACGTCTTTGACAAAAATCCGCACCATCTGGCCG
Organism: Verrucomicrobiia bacterium; assembly: GCA_034677645.1. Classification (GTDB taxonomy): domain Bacteria; phylum Verrucomicrobiota; class Verrucomicrobiia; order Limisphaerales; family J093; genus JAAYVR01. Next base: position 2,031 of record JAXDCU010000160.1, on the reverse strand, counting down.
CCGGCCGTGATGAGCATCACTTCGTCGGTCTCGCTCACGGTCAGAGCGCCGGCAACTCCGCCGGTCCGCTCGGTGGTTTTCATGGTGATGATCCCCTTGCCACCGCGGGACTGGCGACGGTACTCATCGAAGCTTGTTCGCTTGCCAAGGCCGTTGCTTCCGGCGACCAGGAGCGTGGCGGCTGGCTCGACAACCGCCAAAGTCACAACTGTGTCGTCGGACTCGAGGTCGATTCCCCGCACGCCACTAGCCGGGCGGCCCATTGGGCGGACGTCATCCTCGGCGAACCGGATGCTCATGCCTTCGCGCGTGATCAACACGACTTCGTTCTGACCGCTGGTAAGGTCGGCGTCGATGAGGGAGTCGCCGGGCTCGATGCCGATTGCGATGATGCCGCCGCGGCGCACGTTGGCGAAATCCGGGAGAGCGGTCTTCTTGACCTTGCCCTGGCGGGTGGCGAAGAACACATAGCCGGGCTCACTCCAAGTCAGGTCTTCCTTGGCGGGGCCGCTTTTACTGGCCACCCTAATGAGGGCGGCGACTTTTTCGTCCGGCTGCAGCTCGAGCAGGTTTGCGATGCTGCGGCCTTTGGCCGCCCTGCCCATGTCGGGGATTTCAAGCACGCGCTCGACGTACACTCGGCCGGTGCTAGTGAAGAACATCAGGTAATCGTGGGTGCTGGCCGTGAAGAGGCGCTCAATGAAATCAGGCGCTTCGCCGTCCACGACTGGCGTGTCGCGCGGCGTCATGCCGATGACTCCTTTGCCACCTCTGCGTTGGGCGCGATAAGAGCTTATGTTCGTGCGTTTAATCAGGCTGTTATGCGTCATGGTGATGATCACGCCCTCATTTGCGATGAGGTCCTCGATGGCGATCTCACCTTCGTCGGCCACAAGCATTGTGAGCCTGGCCGTGGCGTGTTTCTCGCGGACGGCGCGCAGCTCGGTTTTGATGATCTCCAGGACTCTGGCCTCCCTGGCCAGTATGTCATTGAGGTCGCGGATTGTTTCAAGGAGCCGGCGGTATTCGGCGTCGACCTTGTCGATCTCGAGCCCGGTCAGTTGGTAGAGCCGCAATTCGAGGATCGCGTCGACCTGGCGTTCAGTAAGGGCGTAGCGGCCGTTGAGAAGGCGCGCCTCGTGGCGGATTTCCACTCCCCATCCCTCCACCAAAGCACGCTGCCACTCGAACGCCAATAGCTTCACACGCGCCTCCTCCCGCGTGCGCGACCGGCGAATGATCTGAATGAACTCATCCAAGTTGGCAATCGCAATCAGGTACCCATCGAGCACTTCGGCCCGTTCTTCGGAGCGCGTCAGCTCGAACCTGGTCCTCCGAAGCACAACCTCCCGGCGATGCTCGATATAGCAGTTGATCAGTTCCTTGAGATCGAGGGTTTTGGGGCGCCCGTGGTCGATCGCGAGCGCGTTGACGGCGAAACTGGTTTCCAGGGCCGTGTGCTTGTAGAGGTTATTGATCACCACCTTTGGAATGGCATCCCGCTTGAGCTCTATCACCACACGCGTGTTCTCGTCCGACTCGTCCCGGACCGCGGTGATGTCCTGGAGTTCCTTGACCTCGCCTTCGTTGACAAGCCCGGCCGTGCGCTCGACCAATTGCGCTCGGTTCACGTTGTACGGGATTTCGGTGATGACAAGCTGTGAGCGCCCACCCTTAAGTTCTTCGATGCCGACCTTGCCCCGGATTTTGAGCGTGCCCCGGCCCGTGTTGAAGTAGTCCTTCACACCTGCCAGCCCGCACACCATGCCGCCCGTGGGGAAGTCCGGGCCCTTGATGTGGCGCATGAGCTCGGCGACGGAGATATTTGGCTTGTCGATCTGAGCGCAGATGGCGTCGATCACTTCACCCAGGTTGTGGGGAGGCATGTTCGTTGCCATGCCAACGGCGATGCCAGTGCCTCCGTTGACTAGCAGGTTGGGGAAAGCAGCGGGCAAAACCACCGGCTCGACATGTTCATCGTCGTATGTCGGGACGAAATCGACCGTCTCCTTGTCAAGATCGTCCATGAGC
>JAXDCU010000159.1:0-3035 GCA_034677645.1 Verrucomicrobiia bacterium | reverse complement strand
GTTCCGATTGGGGCCGCGCAGGGTTGCGGTGGTGGAGGATGCTGGTGACGATTTCGACGTTATGTTCGCGGAATCGGTCAAGTCGAATCGGTTCGTCGGTCTGGCGGAGGCGACCGTCAGCCCGGATTTGGGCGTAGCCGTGGCGTGCCGCCCATTGCGCGATGTCCGTATGGAAACCTTTGCGCCCGCGCACCACTGGAGCCAACAGCCGCAGATGGCCGTTTTCACGCAGAGCGATCTTTATCCTGCGGCAGACCTCATCGCGGGTTGTCCCGCCGACTGGCAGGGCGCAATCTGGACAGTGCGTTGTTCCGAGGCGCGCGAAAAGCAGCCGAACGAAGTGATGAATCTCCGTAACGGTGGCGACGGTGCTCTTGCCGCCGCCCCTGGAGCTGCGCTGTTCGATGCTGACCGTGGGGGGGAGACCCGTGATCAGGTCGACATCGGGACGCGGCAGTTGCTCGACGAACTGGCGCGCGTAAGTGTTCATCGAGTCCAGGAATCGCCGTTGTCCTTCAGCGAAGAGTATGTCGAACGCGAGCGTGATCTTGCCCGAGCCGCACACGCCCGTGACCACCACGAGCCGTCCGCGTGGAATCTCGACGGAGAGGTTCTTGAGGTTGTGCTCGCGCGCGCCATGGATGGCTATCACGTCGCCGGCAGGCGCGGTGGATTGGTCCGCATTCGACACGTCCTATCAATAGCTCGGCGAATCGGCTTGTGCAACGCGTGCCGTGCGCTAACTTGCAGGCCGAACAAGAGCATTACATGGATACGGAACTCGAGAATGGCGCGGTGCTGAACAAAACACGCGAGCTGTGCGAAGTCCTCGTGAATCAGCCTGCCTTTGCCAATCTGCGGCGTGGGATAGACGCTTTCATGGCTGACGAGAGCGCCAGAAGGCTTTACCAGCTGGTGGCCGAGAAGAGCGAGGCCCTGAACCACAAACAACAGATGGGGACTCTCGTCACCCGCGATGAGATCGCCAGTTTCGAACAGGAGCGCAACGCTCTGTTGAGGAATGACGTCGCCCGCGCCTTCATCGAGGCGCAGGATCAAATGCAGCGTGTCCAGCAGACCGTTACTCGTTACATCAACAAGACAATCGAACTCGGTCGTGTGCCTTGTCCGGAAGACTTGATGACATGCGGGCATGGCTGCAACTGCGGCCACTGAGAGCGAATTCGCGCCTGGACTGGGATTCCCGCCAAGATCGCGACAGAGGCGACGCCTTGCCGCTTGTTTCGAGCTGCCTGACTTCGTAGGGCTCTGCAACGGAGATTGTTAGGATGCCGCTTGCGTAGCCGCCGGCTGCGAGCCAATGTATCTGTATGAAAGCAATCAGGATTCTCCGGCGCATTCCCGGGCTTGGTGCCTGCCTCGCCGCGCAGAGCCTTCTTGCGGCAGACGACGTGCCCATGCTCCGGTACAGCTTCGACACGCCGCAGACAAACGTCTATGACGTGCGAATTGAGACGCGCGGCGAATACGGCACTGAGACGCTGGCGGGCATTCTCAGCGTAATCATGGCGCCAACCGAGGGAGGCCAGATTCGTCTCTTGGTGCGCGGCACACTCACGCCTCGCCGAGAACCAGGTTCTCCTTCGCAGCCATATTTTCCCGGCGGACCGATGCGGTTCACTCCGCCAATGAACTTCGGTCTGGGCGAGCAGTTTGAACTGCGCGCCAATACCAGGGGACGTGTGCTGCGCCAAACCGGCAATTACCCACTGGCCGCGCCGCTTGGGGAGGTGTTGAACACGTTTGTCGAGCCCTTCCCGGACGCGGCCGAGACGCAGTGGGAAACGAGCGACACGGCCTGGGTGTTGGACGAGCCGCTTTGCCTCGGCCCCGCGGCGGGGCTACTGAGCCTCCCCTACGGCATTGGATTGGCTTACCACAGCTATCCAGGTCGCGCTGGAGTGGCCGCGCTGGCTGTCCGGCGGCGCGTCAACTGCAAAATCGCCTCCGCTACAACTGGAACCGTGACAATCCATAAACAGATCGACTTGGAGAGCCTGATGATGAACGGCGGTCAGCCGCGCCTTAGTGCCAATGCCGAGGGCGAACTTGCCTTCGACCGCGAGACTGGCGTGCTGAGCAGGATTCTGATCGAGGGCAAGTCGGTAGTGTCCACCGAGACACTCACCCGCCGCACAACGGTCGCGCTTCGATGCGCACGCCTCGAAGGCGCGGAATTGGAGGCTGCGCTGAAACCCCCGCCGCCGCCGTCGCGCAAGCTTACACCGACTGAACTGGAACAAGCCATGAGCGATCTCAAGTCCGACGACACAGGCAAACAGCAGGCCGCCGCCACTCGTGTCAGCAGCGCGGAGTTTGATCTCGTGCCGCCTGAACTGCTCAGAGTGATGGCCGCACTTGCGACACATTCGGAGGTCGACCTTCGCCGGGCTGCGGCCAATTTCCTCGCAGCTCATGGCGCGGAGGAGCATGTGCCAGCGTTGCTCAGGCTCCTGAATGACGGCGATCTGGCCGTGCGGCAGGCCGCGTTGCCAGGCTTCGGCCGACTCAAAGACAAACGCGCGATCGAGCCGCTCGTTCAGATAGTCGCGACAGGGGGCTCGGATGCCTCCGAAGCCGCTAACACGTTGAGCGCGTTTGGCCCGCAAGCCGAGAGCACCGTGCTGCGAATGTTGAAGGAAAAGCACGCCCAGACCCGGCGGTACAGTTGTGAAATACTTCGCCGGATCGGCACCCGGAAGAGCATTGACGGGCTGATGCAATTGATACTGGATTCCGACCCGACAGTGAGTCAGGCAGCGACCGAAGCTGTGCGGGCCATTCAGTCGCGGAAATGAGAATTGAATTGGCGGCCGGGAAGTGCCGGCTATTGCAACCGAAGCCCTTTGCTCTTCTCCTTACACATGCGCCTGATTACACCCAAGCCCGGGCCTGACCTGCGCTCCTGGCTGGTGATGGGTCGGGCGCACAACTTGCCAACGGTCTGGTCCAACTGCATTGCGGCCTGGCTTCTGGGTGGAGGCGATTCCGCGAGGCGCCTCGCTGGTCTGGTG
>JAXDCU010000158.1:0-3486 GCA_034677645.1 Verrucomicrobiia bacterium | reverse complement strand
CTTTGGCGCCATGAACCGTGCGGTAGGGCGACGCTCCCGCGGAGCCGGGCCGCGATATACTGCACAGGCTGTGAGCGGCTCGGCTGGAGCCTCGCCCTACCGGGGAATGCATCTGGTTCATGGGGAGAGTTGATGACAAACAACTTGTCACGCATCGGGACCATGAACGCGGTAGGGACGCGTTCCACCGCGTCCCAGTTTGTTGGGCGAAATCAGGGACCGAGTGGAATCGGTCCCTACCCGGTTCATGGGGAGTCTTGATGACAGACGATTTGTCACGCATCTGGGCCATGAACCTGTGTCGCCTGGTGGCGCGAGTGTCCTCACGAGCGCAGGGCAGCAAGCCGGAGCAGGCACATTCGACAGCAGCCACTCGACAGGAGTCCCTGCCCGCCGCAGGCAGGTCGCGCCACCGCAAGTGCGGCGAACATCAGCGGCGTCTCCTCGAGTCCACCACAACATAACGGCTGGCGCCTCCGCTCCAGACCCGTAGGAGCACGCGGTTAGTCTTGATATCCTCGCTCAAGGCCACAGCCTCATCGGCGTTGGTCACCCGGTGACGATCGATCTCGATGATCACATCGCCAGCGCGGATGCCGGCCTCCGCCGCTGGCGATCCCTGTTCGACCTCGACCACCAGCGCTCCCTCCAGGCTGTTTGGAGCGTTCAGCTGGCGTCGCGCGCGGGCGTCCAGGTCTTCAACGACCACTCCATCCAGAGGATCGGTTTCTGATGTTCGGCGCAGGCCCCCGCCAGGACGACCTTCGGACCTTGCGATTCCGTCGGTTGGGAGTTCGCTGAGTTTGATTGTTACTGTTCGCTCCTTGCCGTCGCGCAGCAATTTGACGGGAGCTCGTGTGCCGGGTGGGGTTTGGGACGCCATGAGTCGGAGTTGGCGGTTGTCAGTCACCTTCTTGCCGTTGAACTCGACGATAACGTCGCCTGCTTTCAGGCCAGCGTCAGCCGCTGGCGAGTTGTCAGTGACTTCGCCGACAAGTGCTCCGGTGTTCTCTGGCAGCTTGAACTCCTCGGCCAACTCGGGTGTTACCGGCTGGATGATGACGCCGAGGTAACCGCGCGTTACCCTCCCTTCGATGACCAGACGTTCCATCACATAGCGCGCGAGGTTTACTGGCACCGAGAAGCCAACGCCCTGGTTGCCGCCACTGCGGCTGATTATCGATTGGTTGATTCCGACCAACCGACCCATGGCATCGACCAGTGCGCCGCCCGAACTGCCGGGGTTGATCGACGCGTCTGTCTGAATAAAATCCTCGTAGTCAACTATGCCCATGCCACCTCGGCCCTTGGCGCTGACGATGCCCATGGTCACCGTCTGGCCAACGCCAAATGGATTGCCGATCGCGAGAACCACATCGCCCACTTCGAGCTTGTCGCTATCGGTCACGGTTATTGTGGGGAACTTCTTGCCCTCAATCTTGATAACGGCGATGTCAGTTTGGGGATCGGTGCCAATCACTTTGGCTTCATAGGTCGTCTTGTCGTCGGGAAGCGCGACTTTGACCTGGTCCGCTCCTTCCACGACGTGGTTGTTGGTGAGGATATATCCGTCTTCAGTGACAATTACCCCTGATCCGAGGCTCTGCTCGCGGCGTTCCTTCGGCACGCTTTCGAACGGCACACCAAAAAACCGACGGAGAAACGGATCCTCGAAAAGAGGCGACATGTCCCCGCTGCGGCGAATGGTCTTGGTGCTGTATATGTTGACCACGCTTGGCGAGACATTCTTGACGACTGGGTTGAATGTCATCGCTGGCTTGGCCTCGGCCGGCAAAGGGGTATTGTCAATCTTGAGTCTCGGTGCGGTGGCGGCCAAGGCGGAAGTCGACACACTCAGACTTAGCAGCGCCAACAGCACTGTTAAGCTGAGAGGCGTTAGCACACCAGACAAAACGCGCAATGGAGTCCTAGTTTTCAGAGGGCGGGCTTGAGTGTTTTTCATGAGCGTATCAACGGTGTGTCAGTGGTATTCGGGACCGACTAAATTCCAAAACGACATAGCATCATCGCTCGGTTGGCGTTGCAGCCAGGGCGGCAACGGAACAATGCCGCCCCAGCGCTGCCGCATGTATTTCACGAGACTTTCACTTCAATTTGCTTTGGTTTGGCTGCTTCATGCTTGGCCAAATGCACGCTCAAAACACCGTCCTTGAACTCGGCCTTCACGTTGCCAGCGTCGGCGTCGTCCGGAACGGCGAAGTTGCGTTCGAACCTGCCATAGAATCGTTCCATCCGATGGAACTTGCGTCCGTTTTCTTCACTCTCGGCCTTGCGTTCGCCCGAAATGGTCAGAGTTCCTCTCTCGACGGTGACTTTGACATCCTCTTTGTTGACCTCGGGCAATTCAACCTTAATCAAGTACTCCTTATTGTCTTCGGCGATGTCAACCAAAGGCGCCCATTCAGGCACCGTGATATTCTCGTCCTGAGTGGTCAAGCTGCTGCGACGCAAAGGACTCCAATCAAGCAAAGAAGCCATACGCCGCTGCATCTCTTCCATTTCTCTCAGTGGATTCCAGCGTGTCAATCCGTTCATCTGCTAGACCTTTCGTGTCGCGAACATGTTCAACCTTCTCACCGCGACAGGCCCCGCTTCTGACCTAAGTCGCGGTGTGCGAGGCAGAGAGCGCTGCCCAACCGGGCTGCGCAGCCTCGCTGGATTAGTATATGCAAACTCAATGCCATTCCCGGTTAGGACGCACAAAGCACGTATTAACAACGGCGTACGCTTAGAGTCATTTCGGATTCCTATGACGATGTGGGTCATTATGCACCGCGGATCAGTCCAGTTAGAGAGTCACTATGTCTCTATTCCAGCGCCAAAACCACGTCGCATCCGTCGAGCAAAACAAAGCGTCATGCCGGCGGAATCTCCTGGTCGGGTGCCGCAGCGTGTTCAACGTGGCGCCACAACGTCGTGTTTGCCAACGTCCTTGCCTAGGAATTGGCTTGGCAATACCCTATGCCCCAAAAGGACGATGACCGGTTTGCTCGCGAACACGCAAACGACAGAAAACCCGGCGCGCGGAGGTGGTGAGATCTCGGTCGCTGTGCTCGGAGTACAAGGGCAAATGCGGAGTTCCAAGAGTCTTATGATGCCCAGCGGGTGCGTGGGTCGCGGTGTGGGAAGGATGTTGGCGCCGCGATCGCGTTGTTTAAGCTTGTGCGATTGCTCTCTACGGACGATCTGCGTCGCGTCAGCGGCGTTGGTTCTTGCTAGCAGCGTGTCGAGCTCGACGGCACCGGTTATTGACGCCCCTCTGGTTTTGACTCAGGTGCCGTGTGACGCGAGGGAGGATTCAAACGTGTGGGACGCGTCGAATCTTGTGCGTGCTGACTGGTTTGCTGGCGCTCGTGTTGTGCTAGTCTTGCCAGATGGACAGAGTCGTGGGCTGTCCCGAGGATTTAACACGGCGTGCGACCCCGACCTCGCGTTTTTTTCCACGCACCATATGTTTTAGGGGAC
>JAXDCU010000157.1:0-3337 GCA_034677645.1 Verrucomicrobiia bacterium | reverse complement strand
TGCTCTCCCGCGTTGCCATGACGCTCAGCGCTTAGTCCACAACATCAATACCCATGCTGCGGGCGGTGCCCGACACGACACGGAAAGCCGCTTCGTTGTCGTTCGCATTGAGGTCTTTGGACTTGATCTGCACGATCTCCATCACCTGCTTGCGCGTCACCTTGCCCACCTTCTCCTTGTTAGGCGTTTTCGAGCCGGAGGCAATGCCCGCGGCCCGTTTCAACAGAACGGCCGCCGGCGGAGACTTGGTCACGAACGTGAAAGACTTGTCCTGGTACACCGTGATAACCACCGGCGTGATCATCCCGGCCTGGTCTTTGGTGGCGGCATTGAACTCTTTGCAGAAGCCCATGATGTTCACGCCATGCTGGCCCAGAGCCGGGCCAACCGGTGGCGCCGGATTCGCTTGTCCCGCCGGAATCTGCAGTTTGATGTGCGCAGTTACTTTCTTCGCCATAGCCTCAGGCCTTCTCCACCTGCCAGTATTCCAATTCCACCGGAGTGCTTCTGCCGAAGATGTTGACAGTCACCTTCAGCTTGCCCCGATCCGGATCGATCTCTTCTATCACGCCGCTGAAATTCAGGAACGGTCCGTCGTTGATCTTGATCGTCTCCCCAACGTCAAAACTGACCTTTGGCCTTTCCGTTTCTTCCGACTCGGTAATTCGGGCTTTGATCGAGTCTATCTCTTCCGGGGATGCCGGCGATGGCCGTTCTCCCCCCACGAAACCGATTATGCCAGGCGTGTCCCTTATGAAGTACCAAGGCTTTTCGATCAAACGGTGGTTCTCGTCCAGAAGCACCATGTCAACGAACACGTAACCAGGATACAGTTTTCTCAGCGTGACGCTCTTCTTCCCGGCGCGCACTTCCGCCACCTTCTCCATCGGAACCATCACCTCGCGGATGTGGTCCTGCATCTCCTCGGCCCGAATCCGTTTCTCAATACTCTCCTTCACCTTCATCTCTTGTCCGGATAAGGTATGGATGACGAACCATTGGCTGCGCATGAGACAGTCCCAGGCGTGATTTGTACAGGTGATCTAGAGCTTTGGAAGGACGCCCCTCACGATCACTAGAATCATGTAGTCGCTCGCGATGATGAACCCCCCCAGCACCAACGTGCTGATCAGAACCACCAGCGTCGACCCGCTCAGTTCCTCGCGCGACGGCCACGCGCATTTCTTCAATTCCTCGCGCGTCTCCGCCACGTAGTTGGAAATCCTCATCAGGTGGCCCTTCCACCACAGGTAGGCAAATACGCCACCTATGATCACCACCCAAATCGCGATTAATACTAGATCATTCACAAAACTGTTCTTTCTGGCGGAGGGGGAGGGATTCGAACCCCCGGGAGCGTTTAGCTCCAACGGTTTTCAAGACCGCCGCATTCGACCGCTCTGCCACCCCTCCAGACCTGCGCCCGCGCTCACTGCTGGCAGGGCGGGGGGGACTCGAACCCCCAACCGACGGTTTTGGAGACCGCTACTCTTCCAATTGAGCTACCGCCCTGTCATCTGCCGATCAAGCGCCGCACCACATTGCCAGCGACTTGCCCGCCGTTTCATCTCACAAGGCAGACTCACGCAATGTCGTCTTATTCAATCACCTCCGTGACCCGCCCCGCTCCGATGGTCCGGCCACCCTCACGGATGGCGAATCTCTGACCGCGTTCCATCGCAATGGGAGCAATCACCTTGACAACCATCGAGACATTGTCACCCGGCATCACCATCTCGACACCTTCAGGCAAAGTCACGGACCCAGTAACATCAGTGGTCCTGAAGTAGAACTGCGGCCTGTAGTTCGAGAAAAACGGCGTGTGCCTCCCCCCCTCTTCCTTCGAGAGCACATACACCTCCGACTTGAAATGAGTGTGCGGAGTGATCGAGCCTGGCTTCGCCACCACCATGCCCCGCATCACCGACTCTTTCTTGATACCACGCAGAAGCACACCCACGTTGTCGCCGGCGCTCGCCTTGTCAAGCAGCTTGCGGAACATCTCGATGTCCGTGGCCACCGTCTTCTGGGTCTCGTGCAGGCCGACGATCTCCACTTCCGACATGCGATTGAGCTCTCCGCGTTCGACACGCCCTGTCACAACCGTGCCGCGTCCTTCAATGTTGAACACATCCTCAATGCTCATCAGGAATGGCTTGTCAACCTCGCGCATTGGCAAAGGGATGAATGCGTCCACCGCGTCGAGCAACTGTTGTATCGATTCTTCTCCTTTGGAATCGCCGGCAAGCGCCGCCTTCGCGCTGCCGCGGACAATGGGTGTCTTGTCACCTGGGAATTGGTACTTGCTGAGCAGGTCTCGCAACTCGAGTTCAACCAGCTCGATCAGTTCCGGATCATCCACCAAATCGATCTTATTGAGGTATACAACGATTGCCGGCACACCGACCTGCCGGGCCAGCAGGATGTGCTCGCGGGTCTGCGGCATGGGGCCCTCGGAAGCGTCCACGACCAGAATCGCGCCGTCCATCTGCGCCGCGCCCGTGATCATGTTCTTGATATAATCGGCATGACCCGGACAATCGACGTGCGCGTAATGCCGTTTGTCGCTCTGATACTCGGTGTGCGAAATCGCTATCGTCAGGGTTTTTGTCTCGTCGCGCACGGTGCCGCCCTTAGTAATCTCCGAATACGACTTGGGCGTAGCCAGTGCCTTTCGGGCCTGGACTTGCACAATCGCCGCGGTCAAGGTCGATTTGCCATGGTCAATGTGACCAATGGTCCCAATGTTTACGTGCGGTTTGGTCCGCTGAAACTGCTCTTTTGCCATTTGGATTCCTGCGTTACGTTGTTGTGTACCGGTTTCATGGAGCCCATGACCAGGATTGAACTGGTGACCTCGTCCTTACCAAGGACGCGCTCTGCCGGCTGAGCTACATGGGCGAAATACTAACATGTCACTAAACCCACCCCTACCTGAGACAGCAAACCACCGTCGCCCTCTACTTGCCGCGTTCAGCCGCAAAGGGCAAACTGCTATGTTTAACTCTCTTATCGCAAACGAGGGCGGCAAATTACACTTTGTCTTATCACCTGTCAATGCCTTTTCTTGTGGCTCTTCCTTGGCTTCTTGGCACACACCACCCTTCGGCGCCCATCTCGCCACATCTCGCCACGAACGTTGCCGGACTTGTCTTCAAGACCGCTTAGTGGTCATGAACGCAAATACGGTGACGTTCGTTGCCCCCAATTTGGCCTGCGTCGAGGCGCGACGAGGGAGCATATCCGCAGCGATACGCGACCGAGGAGCAACAAAGCCACGGGCCAAATTCGGCGCAACCCGCAGGGCGGCAGTCCTTTTGGGCGCCGGCGTCGGTGC
>JAXDCU010000156.1:0-4308 GCA_034677645.1 Verrucomicrobiia bacterium | reverse complement strand
CGCGATTTGGTGCTCGCAGCGTCCAACCGCGCGAAGCGCCTGGAGTGCGCCGATTCATCGGCGCTTTTGGCCGGGTGGACATCGACTCACGACGCCGGCCGCAGATCGGTTCATGGGCCCAATGCGTGACAAGTTGTTTGTCATCAACCCTTTCCATGAACCGGGTAGGGACCGATTCCACTCGGTCCCTTATTTGGCCCAACAAACGGAGACGCGGTGGAACGCGTCCCTGCCGCGCGGTTCATGGTCGCAATGCGTTCCGTAAGCAGAAACCTGGCTTTCCATGAACCGAAACGTTCAACGTGAAACGCACAACGCCAAAGTTCCAAAACAGCAGTCGTTCTGCACTGCTATCCCACGTAATTTGCACAGGCTCCGCAAACTCTCTGCCATTCGAACGATGACGGTTTCAAATACCCATCCTCGCTGGCGACGCAGTCGCCGCATACAGCGCGGCGTTGGGAAGGGGCTCCGATGCAACCTCGCGATCTTCTCGACCGGATCGTTCGGTTGGGGCTGAGCCGCGCTGCGTCCCAGCCCCGCAAAACGGCGCCCAGCCACAAAACCATGAAGCGTCTTGTGACTTTTTGCCTGAGGCGGTTGAATCCTCCGTAGCACCTGAGAATGCAAACCACGGGTTGTCAGAGCAAAGCGCGGAAGTTATTCCGACTGGCTTTTCGCGTCGTCGCGCTGGGTGTGGCTCTGGTTCTCGTGCTGATATTGTTCTGGCTGCGCGGCGCCATCTACAACCGGTTTGTCAAGTACCCGCGCGAGAACGCCGCCTGGAAGGCGCTCCGCGCTCAACGCGAACCGGTCGCGGAGGACGCAGGCTGGAGAGAGTTTCGCGGGATTCTCCACAACCACTCCCACCTCTCTCACGACTGCGAAGTTCCATTCGAAGAGATTCTACGTGTGCTGAAGACCACGGGAGTGGATTTCATTTGTCTTAGCGACCATTGCGTTGATGGTCTTGCCGATTTCAGCGTTCAATGGCGCGGCCTTCATGAGGGCAAGCTCTTTATTCCGGGTTTCGAGATGAAAGAAGGCATCATGCCCTTTGGCGTCGCTAACGGGATCGTGTTGAGCAACCAGACCGACGGGGCGATTTTGGCGAAGCAGATAATCGAAAAGGGCGGTGTGCTTTTCTACGCTCATCCGGAGGAACAACGCGTCTGGGAGCGGCCTGAACTCACCGGCATGGAAATCTACAACCTCCACGTCGATTTCAAACGGGTGCGTGGCGGACTCAGGGCGTTGCTGCCGGACCTGTTGCTGAACCTGCGAACGTATCCGGATCACGTCTGTTGTTCCTTGCTAAACCGGCCTGTGGAATTCCTGCGGCGCTGGGATGAGCTGAACCGGACGCGCCACATCACCGGCATCGCCGCCAACGATTGTCATCAGAACGTGGGCTTTCGAGGCTTCTACACCGAAGCCGGCGCCATTCGCGTGGAAGACACGAGCCCGGAAACAGTCAAAGTGTTCCAACTAAACTGGCTCACACACCCTCTGGCGCGTCTCATGTTCGGACCGCTAGCGCCGGGGCGAAAGGTCTTTCACCTCCAGCTCGACCCTTACGAGCGCTCGGCGCGGTTCGTCAACACCCACATCCTGGCTCGCGACCTGAGCGAGCCGGCGATCCTCGATTCGCTCCGTGCGGGTCGGGTCTTCATCGGCTTCGACATGATCGCCGACAGTTCCGGCTTCCGGTGGTTTGCCCGCGACCCGACTGTAACCACTGTTCTGGGCGAGTCGGCGGTGTGGTCCGGCAAAACACGCCTGTGCGCGCGCTCGCCTTTGCCATGTCGCTTGACCGTCATAAAGGATGGCGCGGTGGCGCATCGGCGCGAGGCGCGGGCCTTAGACTGGACCCCTCCCGGCCCGGGCAAGTACCGTGTCGAAGCGGAATTGAAAGTGCTTGGCGAATGGGTGCCCTGGGTCTACGCCAACCCGATTGAGATCAGATAGAAGAGAGATTCACGCCACTTCGAAGCGATATCCCACATCGCGAATCGTTTTGACGAACCGAGGATGTTGGGGGTCGGATTCGATCCGGTTCCGCAGTGTGTTGATGCAGCGGTCGACGCTGCGCTCCGTCACGATCAGGTCTTCGCCCCAGACGCCGTCCAGGATTCTCTGCCGGGTCAACGCGCGCCCTACGTTCCGGGCGAAGTACTCGAGTAGCCGGAATTCCTTGGGCGTGAGTTCGATCTCCTTGTCTTTCCGCAGGAGCTTGTGCGACTGCAGGTCGAGCCGGCAATCGCCGAACTCGAACACTCTCTCTGTCGGCTCCCTGTGGCGGCGGAGGCATGCATTGACTCGTGCCAGAACCACATCGATGCTGAATGGTTTAGTGACGTAATCATCGGCGCCGACGTTCAGTCCAAGGACGATGTCGGATTCTTGGTTCTTGGCGGTCAGCATTATGATCGGGATGGCCAAGCCGTCTTTCCGGAGCCGGCGGCACAGATCGAAGCCGTTGATCTCCGGCAGCATTATGTCCAAGAGAATCAAGTCCGGCTTCCAGTTCAATGCCGCATCCAGGCCCTTTCTGCCATCGGACGCAGTGCGCACGACGTAGCCGCTGAACTCGAAATTGTCCCTCAACACCCGCTGCATCGTCGGGTCGTCTTCGACGATTAGAATCTTGCCATGGCTCATCTCAGCCTCATGGATAGTGGAATGCTCACGCGGAAAGTGCTGCCTTTGCCAAGTTCGCTTTCGACTTCCACAGCTCCGCCGTGGGCGCGGACGATGTAGTTCACAATGCTCAAGCCTAAACCGCAGCCGCCGCGCTGGCGAGTCAAACTCTGGTCGACTTGGTAGAAGCGGTCGAAAACCCGCCTAACCTGACCGCGGTCGAGGCCGATTCCGTTGTCCGCCACCTCGAAGATGACGTGTGCGTTGGCGGAGTAGACCCGCAAGTCGATGCGCTTGTCGTTGTTTGTGTACTTGCAGGCGTTGTCCAATAGGTTGATCAGCACTGTAGCCAGCGCGTCCGCGTCGCCGTGGATACGCGGCAGGTTTGGCCCGATCCAAGTCGCGAAACGGCATTGCGATGGTGCGAGTCTGTCTCCGATCGCGTCAACCGCCGCCCGCACGACTGTCTCGGGCGCCAAGTCTTCGAAGCGGAATCTCCGCTGTCTGCGTTCCATACGCGAGAACATCAGGAAATTCTCGATGAGATGACTCAGTCGCAGGTTTTCCTTTGCGATCAGTTGCAGATAATCCCGCAACTGCCCCTCGTCGCGATACCGCCTAGCCAATAACGTGTCCACCAGCGCCCGCATCGATGCGAGTGGCGTCTTCAGCTCGTGCGACACGGTCGATACAAGCTCGTCCTTGAGACGGGCCAGTCGCATCTGGGCCGCCACATAACGCGCCACCAGCAGCGCGAGCATCACGATCACCACCACAACCAGAAAGCCACTCCAAAGATAAAAGCGCGTCTGACGCGCCGCCGCCTTTGCCAGCGGATCGCCGTCTCGGAAACTCAGACTCAGCCGCCAACCCGGCATATATTCTCCAGCGTCCTGCAGCGGGATCGGCTTGGGCAACGCGACCGTCTCGCCCGGCGGCAGCAGTGTTACCCGTACATCGGGCGGGGCTAGCGAGTCCAGCAATGCTGTCAGCTCCACGGACAGCCGCACTTCCCGAACCAACGCCACCATCGTCCGGTCCGCGCTCGGCAGACGCCACACTTTTGCCAGCCTTGTGGATTGCAGCTTGGAATCGAGTGGAGGGGCGGGATCGCGTTCCAGGTACTCCGCCGCCAGTTCCTCGGCTGCCAGTGTCGGGAACGCGTTTGTCTCGGTCGCGAGCGTTGGCAGCTCACGCATCAGAAAACGGCGCTGGCTTGAAAGAAGGCGCGCATCGGTGTAGTCGTTAAGGCGACTAACCAAACCTGCTAGGGCCTGTTGCCGCAGGGCAGCAATGTCACCGCGGCTCGCCGTGATCCCATCCGCCTGCTTTATGATCAGGAGCTGCGCGTTGGGCACTATTAGCGTCCCTTGGGCGCTGACGGCGTTCCGCAAGCTCAGGTCGCCCGCCAGTTCTGCCAGGCGAGTGAGGGACTCCTCGGTTCGCCCCGCCTTCATGAGACACCCTGCTTGCGCCTGGAGAGCCCGCGCTTTTGTCTGCATGTCCACGCTTGCCTGGGCCGCGCGCCCGTAGGCCTCGGCGGCGGCCACATAATCGCTCTTCTGAAACTCCAGCGCCCGAGCTGACGCCCAGTCGCCTTTGTCCTCCAGGGGCGTCTCCGGGCTTCCGGACTCGGGATAAACCGCCTTTCCAGAACCGTCGCAGACC
>JAXDCU010000155.1:0-7543 GCA_034677645.1 Verrucomicrobiia bacterium | reverse complement strand
AGCTCTTCGATCGAACATTCACTCCGGCCTCAACGCCCTGCGCACGATCAGCACACACGCCTCATCCAAGCTCCCGCCTATGGCCGGATTGTGACATCCCGCACAAACGAGTTGGTCACCACGTCGGCGGCGGCAAGCGGACGCCCGTTCACCACCACGTCTTCAAATAGAACCTCCTCCACGGCGTGCGTTTCATCAAACCCCTTCAACTCGACGCGCAAAGGCTCGGCGCCAGCACGGATGTTCTTGAATGAGACTCGTTCGATGCGGCCGCGCTCGTCGTCGCGGGTCCAGAATGCCTTTCCGATCCAGAGCGAGACAAGGCGCCGTGATTGCCCGATGCGGAGGTTCTCGAAGCGCACATTGCTGATGCGTGCCGAATCGCAGTGGTAAACTCGTAGTGTCCACTCGCGCCCCAGATCGTGGATTACATCACAATCCGTAAAGAGAACGTCATCCACATTCTCACGCAGCTCGGCGCCTATGCTCAACGCGTGGGCCACTTCGTTCCAGAGCACGCAACCCCTGGCCAGGATGCGCACCGCTTCGCCCTGTCCGCGATCTGTCTTCACCACGATCAAATCGTCGAGGGTCCGTATAAAGCACCCTTCAACTGTCACATCCCGGCTGTTGCAGATGTCGATTCCGTCGGAGTTAGCGCGGTATCCCAGCAATTTCAAGTTCCGGACTCGGACACGATCCGACTGTCTGATGGGAACAGTCCATGTGCTTGAATCTCGCAGGATCACTCCTTCAAGTGTAATGTCCTGGCCTTGCACGTGAACCAGACTCCGCGCGTGCGTAGTGCTCAGACTCCCGTCCACAATACCGCGTCCGCGGAATGTGATGTTGGTTCCCCTGAGCGAGAACGTCGGCGAGTAGTTGCGCAATCCGCTGTAACCGCTTATCGAGAAAGGTTCATCAGGCCGAATCACGCCCTGGACCAGTGCGCCGCCCGCTACATATACGGTCTGATTGTTGGTGACGACGACGCTACTCACCTCGTGAATGCCAGGTCCGAAGTAAATGACGTTCGGCGCGTCTTGCTTGGGCGGATCGGCTTCCAACGGATTCGCAAACAAATGCAGCGCGCCCGTCCATTTGCCGTTCAGTTCGATCGTCAAAGGTCTCGGTTCCTTCAGCGTAAGACGCAATTCCCTTCCCTCAACAATCGGACGGATGCCGAAAGAAGACGGCAGTACCGTGGCTGACTCGATAGAATCCCGACTAGTAACCGTCACCGTCACAGCGCCGGACATATCGAAGTACGCGAATGAGGCCGTTTCGAAGTACTCCGCCGAATTCGCTTTGTCGTCCATTGCCTTCCAGCGTCGCTCCGCATTCTCAGGGGCAACCTTCGCGACGTATACGGGGACATCCCGCCCTTCGACACTCACGGCAAAGGCCTTCGAAAGCGGTTCGCCCTCTGGCGCCGGGTACACACGCACCTCCGCTCTCGAGGCCGGCCACACTCCTGACAGCACCGCGGCGACTTGAAGACATGCCAACAAATGCTTCATCTTCTTGCCCTTTCGAGTCGAGCTTATCTCAATTGACCCGCCGCCATTCTCATTCATAGGTACTGGCGGTTGTACCGCCCCGCGGTCTCTGCTGCCAATTCTCATTTTATCTACCGGCCCATGCGGGTTCACCCTGACATATCTTGTCCACGGTCGTCTGGCCTCGAATCTGCCTGAATTGATCATTAGACGGATGCATCCCATTGAAACGTGCCCGATCGAGTTCGAGGTTCCAATGAGTTCACTGTTCGCCTTGATGCTTGCGCTTCTTCATGTTCTCATCCTTGCGACGGTTTGTTTGTCCGCGCGGCCAATACTCTCGAATAGCTGCGCCTGGCAAGTGGTCAGAAAACAGTATGCATCGCCACATCTTTAGTCCCAGCACTAACGCACGGCACAGGTTCCGCATTCCGGCAAGGAATTCGCCGGCGCGCGATGGAACAAATCCGCGTCGACACGGCAATCGCTGTCTTTCGAATCTGTTCTTTTCCTTGTTTGTGCTTCTGGATTGGACGCTGTTTGGCGCTTCCGGACTTGCAGCGGATATCAGCGGCCGCGTGAGACTCGAAGGCACGCCGCCCCCGGAAAAACTCGTCGATCTCACCGATTTCCAGGACGTCGCCCGAGCATACCCGGCGTTGATCGGGAAGCTGAGCACGCGACACTACCTCCTTGGAGAAGGCGGCGGGCTCGCAAACGTCTTCGTTTACGTGAAAAAAGGTCTCGAAGGCCGCGCTTACCCGCCGACGACAAACGTCGTCGTGCTTGACCAGACCAACGCCGTGTTTCACCCGTACGTATTGGGCTTGCGCACGAAGCAGACTCTGGTGGTCCGCAACTCCGAGCCTTACCTGGATACGCCCCAGTGCGAGTCGACCAATAACAAGCCATTCAATTTCGCGCAGCCCATGACCGGCATGGAAGGACGCCACACGTTCGAGCGACCAGAGGTCCTCATCCGCGTCAAGTGCGGCATCCACATCTGGGAGTTTGCGTTCATCGGTGTGGTCGAACACCCATTCTTCGCGGTAAGTGGTGCCGACGGACGATACGCTTTCCCATCTGGCCTTCCGCCTGGCAAGTATCTAATCGAAGCTGTGCACCCCAAAGCGGGTCGTTTGACGAGGGAGATGACTGTCAGTGAGATACGACAGCAAGCTGTCGATTTCACATTCACTGTGCCCGCACCCAAGAGGTGAGTTGGTGACAATGGAATGGAACCAGCTACACGCTAATACCTCGCTCACTCACAGTGCGTGAGCAAGGCTGAGGCATCGCGTGCTCCAAATGTACTCCCCCCTGCGAGTCTTGTTCTTCGGAACGGCGAAGCTTGCCTGCCCCACCCTCGCAGCGATCTTGCGCGATCCAGCTTTCACGCTCGTGGCTGTGGTAACTCAGCCGGACCGTCCCCAGGGAAGAGAGCTCAAGCTCAAACCCTCCCCGGTCAAGACTCTGGCCCTGCAATCAGGTATCGCTGTTTTCCAACCCGGGCAATGCCGCGACCCAGCCTTCGTCGACCAAGTTCGCGCCGCTCAGCCTGACCTCATTGTTGTAGCTGCCTACGGCCAGATTCTGCCTCCTGCTTTGCTTGATCTGCCCAAGCACGGATGTCTGAACGTACATGCCTCGCTCTTGCCCCGCCACCGCGGCGCCGCGCCGATTCAATGGGCTATCCTTCAGGGCGACGCCGAAACCGGCGTCACCATCATGCGCATGGACCCCGGACTTGATACGGGCGATATTCTCTCCCAGCGCGCCACGCCCGTCTGCGACGCCGACGACGCGCCAACGCTCCATGACCGCTTGGCCGCGATGGGAGCTGCGCTGCTGATTGAGTCTGTTCCGGACTATGTTGCTGGCCGACTGAAGCCTCGCCCTCAACCAGCCGAGGGCGTCACTCATGCTCGCAAGATTACGAAGGGAGATGGACGCCTCGACTGGAATCAGCCTGCAACTGTGCTTTGGCGCCGTGTCCGCGCCTTTGTCCCTTGGCCGGGCGCCTACACGTTTGTCATCTGCGAGCGGCGCCCGCTGCTTCTCAAGCTGTGGTGCGCCAGTGCTGAGCCGGCTGCCCCTTCCGCGCCAGGAACAGTGATTTCCGCCGACCATGCCGGGCTCTTAATTGCATGCGGTGAAGGCGCTCTTCGCGTCTTCGAGATCCAACGCGAAGGTGGCAGGCGTCTGCCAGCGTCAGAATTCCTCGCCGGCAATCCTCTTCATCCAGGAATGAAATTGGGGTCACATCTAAACATTTGACATTTGCTCTTGGCCGGAGTCCGATTGGTCTGCATCCTTTGGCGGTGGAGGACCCTGTCGTGCACACGCGTGGCATGTCATAGGAGGATCGCTGCGGCTAATTGTCAAATGTTTAGATGTGACCCCATGCGCGTTATTGACTGGTCGCAAGCTTCGCGAGGGCGGGCGTCAGCACGCGTCCAAGAGCCACCTCGAAATCGGCGGTGGTTCGGATGTCACGGAGCACCTGGTCGTGAAGCCGCAACTCGACGGGTGGCGGATGGACAGAGGTTCCGAGTCGAAGCCGCCGCACACGGTCGATGCTCAGGTTTAGAGTGTCAACGCCACTGAATTCGAACCAGGGGACTTCGCCTCGTTTCGTTGCCTCCGACCAGATTTGTCGCAATAATTCGAGGCTCGACTGCCCCTGCTTGCCATCGACCAGCGTGATCTCCGCGACGTCTATCCTCAAAAGAACAAGATGGAGTTGACGGCGCAACATGGCTGATGGGTGATACTCAAGGTGGACATCGCGCACGTCAATGAGGCATCCGCCGCCAAGATAGGACGGATGGTAACACCGCAGACCTACCACTCGAACAGTCGGGGAAAGCAGTCGAACTTCGAGCCGGCGGACGTGACATTCCAAACCGGTGATGCCCCGAAGCGCGCTCTCGACTGCCTCGCGCAGGACTATGTCTTTAGTGAGAACAAGCGCAACCGCCAGGACAACTCCCAGGACTATCAGCCTGAAGGCCCAACGGGTGATGAATCTCATGGGCGTTACCTATCAGAACCCGCTGGCTCGCGCAAACAGGTAAGAGCCGGTGCTGGATTGAGGGGCGACCATCCTGGACTAATAACAATTCCAAATGTTGACATGGCGTTGGCGGGGCCTAACTTGAGCGCGCATGAAATACAAGGTTTCGGCTGATTTTCTGGACGAGCGCCTGAACGCATGCCTCGCGAAGACTGGATTGCGCACTACACCTCAACGGCGGCATGTCTACTATGTGTTGCTGGAGACGCGGGATCATCCTACTGCTGACGAGGTGTTTCTGCGGGCCAAGCATGAAATGCCGGAGATATCGCTCGCCACAGTATACAACTGCCTCGATACGTTGGTACAGTGCGGTCTGGTCCGACAGGTTGTCCATGAACGCGGGGCCAAACGCTACTGCTCGAACATGATGGAGCACCATCACTTCTACTGCGACGACTGCGGTGGCACGTATGACATTAAGCCCGATCCGGCGATTGCCAGTCCGCACGTCGAGTTACCCCCGGGTTTCAGCGTTAGGCATTTTGAGATTGTGTTTCAGGGGCTCTGTGCGCAATGCCAAGCTCATCGTTCGACGTCTGTGGGAAACTGAGAGTAGGTCATACCGCGCGCGCACATGAATACCTCCGTGTCTGACATCGAACAGCTTGTCAAATCCGAATACAAGTACGGGTTTGTGAGTGAGATCGAGACGGACGCGCTTTTGCCCGGCCTGAACGAGGAAGTTATCCGGCAGATATCGGCTCGCAAGCACGAGCCTGAGTTTCTCCTTGAATGGCGACTGCAGTCATTTCGGCATTGGCTCACGCTCAAGGAGCCGCACTGGGCAAATGCCAACTATCGGCCTATAGACTACCAGGGCATCAGCTACTACGCCGCGCCGCGTTCAAGGGCAAGTCATGCCGCGATGGACGAAGTTGACCCCGAGTTGCTCCGCGCATTCGAGAAGTTGGGCGTTCCGCTTTCGGAGCGTAAGAGACTGGCGGGAGTTGCAGTGGACGCGGTGATGGACAGCGTCTCGGTTGCCACCACGTTCCAGAAAGAACTGCAACAGCACGGTATCATCTTCTGCTCCTTTTCAGACGCGGTTCGAAACCATCCCGATCTGATCGAGAAGTATCTCGGCTCGGTTGTTCCCTACACCGACAACTTCTTTGCCAGTCTGAACTCAGCGGTTTTCAGTGACGGATCGTTCTGTCACATCCCCAAAGGAGTGCGATGCCCGATGGAACTTTCGACGTACTTCAGGATCAACGCCGCCAAGACGGGCCAATTCGAAAGAACACTGATCGTGGCCGAGGAAGGCAGTTATGTCAGCTACCTCGAAGGCTGCACAGCCCCGATCCGCGACGAGAACCAGTTGCACGCCGCAGTGGTGGAGTTGGTGGCGCTTGAAGGCGCCGAGATCAAGTATTCGACCGTGCAAAACTGGTATCCGGGCGACAAGGAAGGTCGTGGAGGTATCTACAACTTCGTTACCAAGCGCGGTTTGTGCAAAGGGCGGCGTTCCAAGATTTCCTGGACTCAAGTTGAAACCGGATCGGCTATCACATGGAAATACCCTGGCTGCGTTTTGCTGGGCGACGATTCCGTGGGGGAGTTTTATTCCGTGGCTTTGACGAACCACCGCCAGCAGGCCGACACCGGCACCAAGATGATCCACATTGGACGCAACACTCGCAGCACGATTGTCTCCAAGGGCATTTCGGCCGGCAAAGGTCAGAACAGCTACCGCGGGCTGGTTGTGATGCGTAGCTCGGCCGTGAACGCGCGCAATTTTTCGCAGTGCGACTCGCTGCTGATTGGCGACCAGTGTGGCGCGCACACATTCCCTTCAATCGAGGCGAAGCATCCGAGCGCGAAGGTGGAGCACGAAGCCACCACGTCAAAGATCAGTGACGACCAAATCTTTTACTGCAATCAGCGCGGTATCTCGCGACAGGACGCCGTGAACATGATTGTCAACGGCTTTTGCAGAGAGGTGTTTCGCGAACTGCCCATGGAGTTCGCCGTGGAGGCCCAGAAACTGCTCGGCGTTAGCCTCGAAGGCAGTGTCGGCTGAGTGCCCGAGACACAGGGTTCTCTCACCTGCAAATCACAGGTATTACTAATCCCCAATGCAGCCAATCCTGGAAATCGACCAACTCGAAGCGGGTGTCCAAGGCAAGGCCATACTCAAAGGCATCAGTCTCACAATCGCCCCAGGCGAGCTTCATGCGATAATGGGCCCGAATGGCAGCGGCAAGAGCACGCTCGCATCCATACTGGCAGGCCGGGAAGGTTACGAAATCATGCGCGGTTCCGTCCGATACCAGGGACGCAACCTCCTCGAACTTAGCCCGGAAGACCGCGCGCGCGACGGCATCTTCCTCGCCTTCCAGTACCCGGTGGAGATTCCCGGCGTCAACAGCACCTATTTTCTCAAAGCTGCCTTGAACGAACTGCGCAAGCACCGCGGCCAGACTGAACTGGATGCGATTGAGTTCTTGAGCTTCGTCAAGGAGAGAATCAAACTGCTTGATCTGAATGAGGACTTGCTCAAGCGACCAGTCAACGTTGGATTCTCTGGCGGCGAGAAGAAACGCAACGAGGTCTTCCAAATGGCTGTGCTCGAACCCCGCCTGGCGGTAATGGATGAGACCGATTCCGGCCTTGACATCGACGCGCTCCGAGTCGTGGCCAATGGTGTTAACAAGCTCCGGCGCCCAGACAACTCCCAGTTGGTGATCACGCACTACCAGCGTTTGCTCGACTACATTGTGCCTGACAAGGTCCATGTGCTCATGGGCGGTCGCATTGTGCGTTCCGCCGGCAAGGAACTCGCGCTGCAACTCGAGGAACATGGATACGACTGGCTCCTCCGCGAAGCAGGGGGGGAAGCTTAGTGGTCATGAACGCAAATACGGTGACGTTCGCGGCTAGGGATTTTGGGCGCAGGCGAGGCGGGAGCGACGAGCATACCCGCCAGAGGTCTGTGAGGAGCGAGCAACGAAGCCTGCGCCCAAAA